>DGDU01000026.1:4841-5342 GCA_002385605.1 Christensenella sp. UBA3944 | reverse complement strand
ACAATACTACAGATACCACCCCATCCTGCCCTACACTCTACGTCGGAAGCGTCAGTTGTGAATAAGAGACAGCAGGCTTGGCTGCTGCAACATCTTTGCCCGAAATCCAAATCGAGCCAAAGAAGGTGTACGCGCCGACTTCGACAAGGCCGTAGACCATATCGGCGGTTACGGGCTTTACAAATGCCGAGCCGTCATAAACTTTCGTGAGGTCGAGGCCGTCTACGCTTATCGTTATGTCCTTTTGGGCTATCGTCGCGGCGATGGCGTTGTTTGTCAGGCTGTAATTGGCTGCCTTTGCGCCTGTGAGGCTTAAGTTGAGCGTTACGGCGCCGGCGTTTGCGGTGCTGTAGGCTCCCGTTACAGCGACATCGGCTTCGTCGCCCGCAACCAGATTGTTGATTGTTAACGCCGAAACTAAATTTACGGTGGCGTCGTACTCTTTGCCGAATACGCCCGAAACGGTTACTGGCCTGGGATTGATACTGCCCGTCGCGGGTG
>DGDU01000026.1:0-4737 GCA_002385605.1 Christensenella sp. UBA3944 | reverse complement strand
GTCGCCCGATATGACGCCCGTTATGGTGTATTTGGAAACAATGATATCCGCCTTTCCGTCATACACCTTGCTTGTGTCGGAGGCGGAGATAGCCAGGTCTTTCTTGTAGATGGAAGAGTAAATTTCGCCGAACTCGCATTCCGGCGCCAGCTTGTAGTTGTCGTTGCCGCCTATGGCTATGTCGGTAATGATAACGCTCTTGGTGAGGCCGTATAAAGCGTCCTCGTACCTTGCCGCGATGCTTGTTACATTTAGGGTGTCGCCGCTTACAAGCAGGTTGACGAAGGCGCCGTTTACGAACTTGCCGAACTTGGCCATCGAGGTATCGATGTTGCTCGCGGGAACATTGATGGAGCGGTCGTAAGTCTTGCCCGCTACGGTGATGTCGATTATCGCCGAAATCTGGCGCTGGGTTATGGTGGCGGTCGCGGTGGCGGTGTTGTTGAGAAGCCTGTAGTTGTCTTTGTCTTCGCCGGTTATTACTATATCGGTTATCAATATGGACCTTGCGCCTGCGTTGGCGGAGTCGAACTCGGCATTATAGTTAATCGAAATGCGGTCGCCGAGCAGTACGCCGTCGAAAATTATTTTGCTGATGTCTACCTGCGCGGCGCGGGTGCCGTCGTACTCTTTGTCGATACCTATGAAGTTGGATACCGATGTTATGTTGCGGACGGTTATTTTGCCGTTCGTGTAGGTCTTGGTTATAAGCTCGTAGTTATCGTTGGATTCAAGCCCCGCGGGAAGGCTGAGGTTTACAAGGGTCTTGCCCTCGCCTACCGCCTTGTTTTCGTAGCTGCCCGCGAGAACGAGAGTGTCGGAGCTCTTGCGGCCGCTGCCGCTTACGGCATTGAACTCCTCGAAGGTGTATGTGGCGTCGCCGAGGTCGGTGCCGCCATTGTAGCCTCTTTCGACTACGCCGACAAGGCTTACGGGACGCTTGGTTATCTCGAACCTGGCATCGGTGGGATTGCGGAATTCTATGGTGTAGTTATTGAGAAGGTCGGCGACCTGGCCAGAAGCGGGTATGAGAGAATCATCGAAATAATAGGAGTAGCTTCCCACATTTTCGCCGGCGGCGCGCCTGATGCCCAAAGGAGCTACCGTCTCCCACGCGTCGAGGTCGGCCTCTACATCGGTAGATACCGAGCAGGCGAATTTGAGAGGATCGTCGGAGCCGTACACCTTGCTTTGCCCTACATTTACCGTTATAAATACGACGGCGGGCACAATGGTTATCCTTTGGGTGACCGCGTTATTGGGCAGTGTGTAATTGGGGTTGGAAAGCGCGTCCACGGTGGCTATTATGCCCTCGGGGCCGGTGACATTAACGCGTCCGCTTTCGTCCTTGTCGTAGGAGATATTTACATCGCAGGTGTCGCCGGGCACGAGGTTAACTACCCTGGCTGCTGCGTACTTCGGCGTACCGTCGTAAGTGAAAACGGCGCCCGATGTGAAGGAGATCTCGGCAATCCTGGGATATACCGAGAAATCGCGGGTCTTTTGGGTGGCAAGGACATAGTTGTCGGCGCGGGCGCCCGTGAGCGCGGTGACCTTGGCGGTGTAGTTGCCTACATTTCTGACGCCCTGGGCCGTGCCGTTTATGTAATTGATGACCGGGGTTACAAGGCCCTGGTCGCCTTCGGCGATGTTGGTAATGGTGGCGGCTATCGTCTGATATGTGCCGTCGTAAATGAACATTTTGTTCTCGAACACGATATCGGCAACCCTCTTGGCGACATTAAGCCTGAACTCTTTGGTGGCCTTGGTGTTCTGCCTGTCCTGGGCGGTCTGGGCGTTGTCGGTCGCGGTTACGGTAAAGACATAAGTGCCCGCTGCCTGAGGCCTGCCGCTGATTTCGCCCGTGGCGGGGTTGAGAGTGAGGCCCGAAGGAAGGTTGGCAGCCGAATATGTAAAGCTGCCCGAGCCGGAGGTTTTGTCTATGTAATCGGAAATGTCCGCCTCGTAATCTGCTTTATACGCGGCGTTGTCGAGGTTGCCGTCAAACGAGGAGAGGAAGCTGACGATCCTCGGGTCCCAGCTAACATAAACATTTATATCGGAAGTGATGGGATCGGAGTCGTAGAAGCGTTTGCCGTCCACCGTCCAGAATTTGGGGGTGTAGCCCGCTTTGGCGGGGAAGGCGGGCAGGGAAAGCTGCATCTGGGTTATAGCCCTGCCGCTTATTACCCGAAGAGTGGCGAGAGGATCGCCCGAAGCGCCCTGCTCGGCGTAGAACTTTACATCGTAGTAGAGCCTGCCGTTTTCGTCCAGAACCTCGACGGTAAACTCGTCTACAAACTGCCCGTCGGAGGTTTCGACCCTGACTTTGGTGAAGCCGGGGGCCCAGCCGTAAATTTTGCCGCCCGCTATCTTGACGATTTCGTCATCTTCGGCGATAAGCCTGTACCCGATAAGGAAGGGCTGCACCCATAGGCTGGCGTCGGCGCCTCCGGACAATGCCGAGAAATCTCCCGTCCTTTGCGCCTCGGCGAAAGCGTCGCGGTTTACGACGGTTACGCGGGTGGGGGTTACCACATCGACATCGGAGGGCTGGGGCGTCTTTGCCTTGAACCAATCGGTGGATGAATAAATGGCAAATACCGCGCTTACTACCGCGACAAGGCAAATTACGATACTAACGGTAAGTATCCTGATGCGCTTGAGGCGGCGCGCCGCTTGGACTGCCCGCTGCCCTTCTGAATCGGGCGCTAAGGTTTTTACCATAGAATACAGATTTCCGTCGTAGCCCGCGTTATAACCGGCATCTATGGTCGAACGGTTGTTGTTTTTCATACTCATGCTCCTTTCCTCTCTGATTGAATGCAAAACAGAACCCTTAAGGGCTTAGTAGATTATATTATAACATAGATAGAAAGATTGTAAATGTTTTTTTCTTTTTTGAAGCGGGTATCGGCGCGATAATAACAGGTATTTACTAAATTTTATTTTCAGGGCAATAGCACTTAAGAAAAATAAGCCTAATTTGCGAAGAATATGCGCCGTAAAGCTATTTGGGATTGCCGTTTTTAGAGGGCGAAAACCGCCTTTTGAGCCTTGGAAACGGGGGAAGCAAAATGATGATAACCCCCGAAAATATGAGAGCGCCGCCCGCGAGAAGCCTCCATCCGAAGGTATCGTAGCCCGCGAGCAAAGATATTAGGGTGCCGAAAACGGCCTCCATCGTCATTATAATAGCCGCAGTCGAGGCGTCCAAAGACCTCTGGCTTATAACCTGCGAGGTCGTCGTCCCGAAGGAGCACATTACAACCAAATATATAAGCGGAAGGGCTGCCGCCGCCCAGTTTACCCCGCCTGTCGCGCCGCCTTCAAAGGCGAAAAAGTACACTATGCCCGCAACCCCCTGGGTTATGCCCATCCAGAACACAACGGGCTCGGAGGATACTCCCTCGCCCGTATTGCTTAGCACAGCAATGGAAAACGCGAACGACAGCGCGCAGGCTATGCACAATAACTCGCCTTTGCCGATGGAAAAGTTAGTAAAGCTCATACTCGTGAGCAAAAAGGTGCCCGCGATTGCGAGAATAATTGAGGGGATTAGCTTAAACCCGGGACGGACCCGATAGATCACCAGGGCGATAATCGGCACAAAAACGGTGTGCATAATGGTAAGAAAGGCCCCCGCCGTAGGGGTGGTATATTTCAAGCCTATGCTTTGGAAGAGGTACCCCAGAGAGTTGGTTACGCCGGCGATAAGCCCTATAACCGCCTCCTTTTTGCTCATTTTTATTATTTTTGTGGAGAAAACCGCGAAAATCATGAACGCCAAACCGAAGCCGCGCAGGATGTTCATAAATCCCACGGGCAGCCCGTACCCTATTACGATTTTGATTACCGTAAACGCCGAGCCCCACACCACGGTAGCGCATAAAAGGAGAAGGGCGGCCGCCGGCTTTCTGAGGGTCTTCATGCCTTGGTTATACCGTCCACGCTATCAGTATCTTCATTTCGGGCGGATACAGCTTCCGAACCGGGGGCTGCCGCAGCTTTTTTGAAGCGTATTTTAGGCAGTTTATCCTCGGGCAAAAGGACGATTATTACGCCGGCGAGGATCAGCGCCCCGCCCAGCCCGAGCCTCCACCCGAATTTATCGTAGCCCGCGATAAGCGAAATGAGGGTGCCGAACACCGCCTCAAGCGTCATTATCATCGCGGCTGAAGCCGAATCTATGCTCTTTTGGCTTACAACCTGCGCGAAGGTCGTAAAGAAGGAGCCCAAAACGACGATATAGGCTATGGGCAGGATGATCCGCGCCCAGTCGATAGCCCCTACCGTTCCGCCGTCGAATACGAAAAAGTAAGCCAGCGACCCCACCCCCTGCATTATGCCCATCCAGAAGGCTGTGGTATACGAGGGCACGCCTTTGCCCGTATTTCCTATAAACGCTATGAGGGCGGCGTAGCAAAGGGCGCAGCCTATTGTGAGCCATTCGCCTTTGCCGAGCGTGAAGTTGTCGAAGCTCATGCCCGTAAGAAAGAAGGTGCCAACTACGGCAAGAAGAATGGCGGGCAGCAGCCTGAGCCCCGGCTTTACTTTGTATACTAAGAAAGCTATTATGGGCACAAATACCGTATTAAGGATGGTAAGGAAGGCGCTTGTGGAAGGCGTGGTCATGGTAAGCCCCGCGCTCTGCAGGAGATACCCTCCCGCGTTGAAAACGCCGGCGATTATCCCCACAGCCGCCTCACGAAGGCTCATTTTTATAAGCTGTTTGCC
>DGDU01000035.1 GCA_002385605.1 Christensenella sp. UBA3944 | reverse complement strand
AGCGATATTTAATTGACGCCAAAGGCGCATTATTTCGCCTCCTCATCCAGCGCCTCTATATAAAAACTTACGGGCCGGAAGCCGTCGTTGCATGAAATCATTGCCGACTTCTTGTTCTTCATCCAGCCGTCGTAAAGGTCCTCTCCGCCGTGGGCGAGTGTCATAACAAAGGGGGACATTGTGTCCCACGCGCTGCCGCACATTCCTTCCGGCTTCTTCCAGCCTTCGGCTATAAACACCTGCCCCACCCGCATATTGCAGGCGTGCATTATGGGGTTTTCGTACTCTTCTATCAAATCTCTATATACCGTCTGCCTCATTACGGTTATTCTTACTTTTTTCATTTTTGACCTCGCGTTTATCGTTATTTTACTTTAACATATATAAAGATTATTTTCCACAAAAAGATTAATGGAAAAGACAACTTTATTATCCGCTAAGGATTCTTCCGCTGTTTGCGCTTATTGCGAAAAACACGCTTTTTATGGTATTATATTGAAGAAAACATCAAAAATTACAAATCAGATAAAGAGGAATTATGGGTTATATAAGAAAACAAAAAGAAAAACTGCCCGTTGTGGCGCTGTGTTATGATTTCGATAAGACGCTTACGCCCGACGATATGCAGGCGCAGGGGTATATTCAGGATGTAGGATGGGATGTAGAGTCTTTTTGGGCGAGGGCGAAAGAGCTTGCCGAAAAGAACAATATGGACCAAAACCTTGCCTATATGTACCTTATGGTAAAAGAGGCGGAAGGAAACCTCATACTTAACAAGAAAAACCTCCAGGAGTACGGGGCAAAGGTAAAGCTGTACCCCGGCGTCAGGGAATGGTTTGCAAGGATAAAGGAATACGGTAAGCAAAGGGATGTAATAGTCGAGCATTACATAATTTCTTCGGGGCTTTATGAGATGATAGAAGGCACCGAGATGGCAAGGCGGGGCGATTTCGAAAGGATTTACGCCAGCTCGTTTTTGTTTAACGAAAGGAATGTCGCAGTATGGCCTGCGCAAGCCATAAACTATACGAACAAGACGCAGTTTCTGTTTAGGATTTCCAAGGGGACATTGGATGTAAACGACCCCGCCGTAAACGATTACGTAAAGCCTGAAAACATCAGGGTGCCGTTTAGCAACATAATTTACATAGGTGACAGCGATACCGATATACCCTGCATGAGGCTTGTAAACGCAAACGGCGGGCATTCGATAGGCGTTTACGACCACGAGAAAAAGGACAAAACCAAAGTCTATAAGATGATAAAGGAAAACAGGATAAAATACTTTGCTCCCGCCGATTATCGCGAGGGTCAGGAGCTGGATACCCTCGTAAAATCCATTATCGATAAAATCGCCGCCGATACCGTGCTTATAAACAAAACAAACACCGACAGACACGAACAGCAAAAAGCAGATAAAGCCGCCGAGATAGCCAAAACTTTTATGAAATCCATAGAGCTGGAAAGCGCGAGCAACGGCAAAACCTTAAGGGAACTTATAGACGCCGAACATAGGAATAATAAGAATATCGATAAAATTCTCAAACTCTTCGGAGAGGACGGCAAAGATAAATAGGCGTTTTTGAGATTTTAATTGCCTTAAGCAAAAAACTTAAGGCAAAATTTTTGTCAAAAAATAAGAACAAATGTTTACAAATTGCAAACGGGGTAGTATACTATATGTGAAGAACATATTCGGGGTAGGGTATGGATTTTGAGGAAAAGGTAAGGGTGCTTACCGAAGGCGCCAAGTATGATGTTTCGTGCTCGTCCAGCGGGGGCAAGACCTCCGCTAAGGCGGGGTATGTGGGCAATACGGCGACGGGCGGGATTTGCCATTCGTTCACAAGCGACGGGCGATGCATATCGCTGCTTAAAATTCTTTTAAGCAACCATTGCATTTACGACTGCCTGTATTGCGCCAACAGAAGGTCTAACGATATACCCAGGGCAAGGCTTACGCCCGACGAGCTTTGCCGGCTTACCATTAACTTTTACAGGCGGAATTATATAGAAGGGCTGTTCTTGTCCTGCGCAGTCGAGGCAAGCCCCGACCGCACGATGGAAAAGCTGATTGAAACCGTCGAGCTTCTGCGCACCAAGTATAAATTCAGGGGGTATATCCATCTTAAGGCTATACCCGGGGCGGATAAGTCGCTCATAGACCGCGCGGCGGCTTTTGCCGATAGGATGAGCCTCAATATCGAGCTGCCCAGCGAAGGAAGCCTGAAGCTGCTTGCCCCGCAGAAGAAGAAGGACGCCATACTTCTCCCGATGCGGCAGCTCGCCGAAACCTATATACATGACCAATTGGAAAAGCCGAGGGCAAAAAAGATACCTGCCGGGCAGACCACGCAAATGATAATAGGGGCGTCGCCCGACACCGACGCCAGGATACTGCGCCTGTCGCAGGGGCTTTACGATAATTTCAGGCTAAAGAGGGTGTATTATTCTTCCTATGTGCCCGTAAACACCGACAACAGCCTGCTGCCCATGGTCCCTTCCGATTTGAGGCGGGAGCACCGCCTCTACGAAGCCGACTTCCTTATAAGGCTGTACGGCTTTAAGGCAGAGGAATTGCTGCCCGCGGACACGAACTTAAGCCTCGACATAGATGTAAAAAGCGACTGGGCGCTTAATAATTACGGGCTTTTCCCGCTAGAGATAAACAAGGCAAGCTACGAAATGCTTCTGAGGGTGCCGGGGATAGGCGTGCGCAACGCGTACAGGATAGCAGAGGCAAGGCGGCACGGTAAGATAACCTTCGAATCGCTTAAGAAAATGCGGGTAGTCCTTAAGAGGGCGAAATACTTTATTACGGCGGACGGCAAATTCTACGGCGATAACGAAAACCCCGAGCGCATCAGAAACATCCTTAAAGGGCATAACCTTCTGAAACCCTCGGTAAAAAGCACCCAGCTGTCGTTTTTCGATACCTTGCCGTCTTACATCACGGGGGAACTGTGATATGAAAATTCTTATTCCCTCGCCCAACCTTGTGGGCTTTCTGACCGCCGTATACCACGCTTATTACAGCCATAGGGACGCCGAAAAGATATCCGCCAACCCCGAGGCTGTCACCCTGTTTGACGACGCTGTAAGTACGGGAGAGGATGTCGGGCTTGCCCGCAAAGTAAGGGAAGGCATAATAATAAAGGCGGGCGAAGAGGCGTATGACGAGGTGGCGGCGGCGTACCTGTCGGGCGATAAAAACAAAGAGGAAATAATCTTCCGCTACCTGAGGCTTCTTTTTAAGAGGGGGCGCGATGTGCTTACGATGTACTCCGACCCCGTTGTTATCGAATTTAGGGATCTTCTGAATAAGGTCACCAACGAGGCGCACCGCTTCAAGGGCTTTTTGCGCTTTATGGAAACGCAGGAAGGGGTATTTTACTCTTATTTCGGCGGCGATAACGATATAATAGAGCTTCTGGTACCGCATTTCAGGGCGCGCTTCAACGACCAGAAATTCGTGCTGCACGACATAAAGAGGGGCAAAATCGCCTTGTGGGACGGGCGGAAGATTTACTTTATGCCCGCCCCCGAAACGGTAAATGTAACGCTTAGCGAAAATGAGATACTGTTCGGCGCATTGTGGAAGGAATACCACAAAAATGTCGCCATATCCGAGCGGGAGAACAAAAAACTGCAAAGGCAGTTTTTGCCCAAGAAATACCGCTGGTTTATGAA
>DGDU01000028.1 GCA_002385605.1 Christensenella sp. UBA3944 | reverse complement strand
AGGTCGGTTATGGTGATTTTGTCCTTGCGGAAGGTTATTATCCCCTCGTCGCGCATACGCATCATCTCGCGGGACATCGAGGGGCGGGACACATTAAGGTATTCGGCCATTTCGTTGCGGTTTAAGCCCATCTCGACATTCAGGTTGCCTTGCTCGAGGTATTTGTCGTATATAAGCTTGGCGATTTTAAGCCTCATGCTCTTTATAACAAGGTAGCCTGTGTCCTTGTTCATGCTCTTCATACGGCTGGTGAAATACTTAAAAAGATTGGTAAGAAGCTTGGGGCAAACCCTGGCTCCGTCGTTTATAACCGACGCGCGGTCGACATAAAGGATATACGATTCGTCGGCGGCGACAACCGAATAGGTTGCTACGCCTTCCTGCGAGAAGACATCGATTTCGCCGAACATCCCGCCCTGGTTTACGGTGCCCTTTGCCTCGCGGCTGCCGTTGGGCTTAGTGATGTACTTGAGCAGCAAGCCGTTAAGCAGGATGCCGAAGGCCTCAATTTGGTTCCCCTCTTGCAGGATAATCTTGCCTTTGGGATACTTGACAATTTTGGATTTGAGGCTGTCGAACAGAGCGTTTATCTCGCCGTCCTCGAAATCCGCGAACAAAACATTGTTCCTAAGAAGCCGTAAAATGTTCATACCTTCTCCTTGGTTGGGCGCTTTGGCGCTAAAATCATTTGTAGCCTAAGCTACACAATTATATAACAAGAGCCCGCATAAAGCAAGACTTTTTGTCGGTATTATGCTATAATGTGTTATAATTTAATGGGTTGATATGGATATCGAAAGCGCGGTAAAAAAACTAAATGAAGGCATAGACGAATTTTATCGCTCCCGCCTCATCCTTGTGGACAGGGTAATCGCCGCATTTTTGCAAACTCTTGCGGGCGATTCTGTACTCATGGCGACGCTTCAGGAATGCGCTTCTTCGGTAAACTACGCCAACGAGTACAAAAAGGCCATTTCCAAGGACGGCATAGGCAGCTATTTTCTGCTTCCGCAGGGCAGCAAGCAGATAATCACCCTTGTTACGGGGCTTTTGTACGAATTTGACAACAAAACGCTGTCTATCGTGGACTTCGTGACAAAGCTCTTCCCCGCCGAAACAAGCCACGAATCCTATGTAAGCTTTTGCGACAGGGTAATAAGGCCCTACGGCGAGGCGTTCTCCCGCATGCTTAAGGGCGAGCCCGACGCCGTAACCGAAACGCTTGCCGAGGCGGCGCCCCAACCCCTCACCTTCCCTGACAAGGCGAAGGAGGACTGCGAATTCTGGCTTAAGGCGCTTCTCGATGTCGTCACGGGCGACAACTCCGCCCCCGAGGACAAGCGGCGCGAATATTTCACCATGATTAAGGGCATGATGTATGTCCTGGACGGTCGCAACCCTCTTCTCATAAAGCTTTTGTGGATAGGCCTTAAGAACACGCTTAGCGGCTACAAGCCGAGCAAACGCGAGCTTGACGAAATCAAGCTTGTACTTTTTACATACGGAGTTCTTGATTAATGTTTCTTACCTCGCTCGAAAATGTATTGCTGCTTCTCGCGATGGCCATACCCGGCTTCATTATCGCCAAGGCAAAGCTTATAAAGAACACAGACAATGTTATCAACTTTTTGTCGATAATGCTTTTGTATGTCTGCCAGCCCTTCGTGACCTTCAACGCCTTTTTTAACACCGATTTCGACCTCAATGTGTTCAAAAACATGCTCGTTGTGATGGCGCTTACCGTTGTAATAATGACGGGCTTCCCCATTCTCATAAAACTCATATTTCTGAAGAGCAAGGACCCCGAGCTAAGAAGTACGGTTGCCTATTCGGCGGCTTACGGCAACATAGGCTACCTTTGTGTGCCCTTTTTGCAGATGCTGGCGCCGGGCAACAACTTAGTGCTCATATACGCGACCTCGTCCATCGTGGCATTCAATGTCTGCGCCTGGACGGTAGGCAACTACATTCTCACGGGCGAGCGCAAATATATAAAGCTCAAAAACGCGCTTTTAAATCCCGCAATGCTCTCCTTTATCGTGTCGCTGCCGTTCTTTATACTTAACCTAAACTTTAACCGCGTGGGCGGCTCTATGGCCGGGCTTGCCAGGGTATTCCGTGTTTTTGCCGAAATGGTAGGGCCTCTCGCCATGACGCTTCTCGGTATAAAGTTTTCGGAGATGAAGATAAAAGAGGTTATTACCGATTACAGGGTATACATAGCCTCGGCGCTTAAGCTTGTCGCCCTGCCCCTGGTCGGGATATGCCTTCTTCTCATTCTTAATCTGTTTATGGACATTTCGTCCATAAGGCTAAATGTAATGGCAATCGCCGCGATGCCCATCGCGACCAACCTTATGATGTTTTCTTCACTGAGCGGCAAGGATGTTAAGCTTGCGGCAAAGATTGTGCTTATGTCCACCCTATTCGCAATCGTGACAATCCCGCTGGCTTTGGGGCTTGCGGAAAAAATCTTTTGAAAAATAGTTGTCAATTTTTTTGTAATACTATATAATAGCTATACCGACTCGGGAGGATAAAGCTATGATAACCAAGGATATGCTAATAGCGGACGCTCTCAGACAAGGCAACACAGAGGCAATGGCCGAAGTTCTTTACAACTACGGCATGCACTGTTTGGGTTGCGCACTCGCCCGTGGCGAGACAATAGAGCAGGCGGCTGCCGTACACGGTGTAAGCCCCGACGAAATGGTGGCGGCCCTTAACGAAGCGGCAAACAAATAGGTTCACGAGCGCTGGAGCATGGTGTAATGGTAACACAAAGGACTCTGACCCCTTTGATGTAAGTTCGATTCTTACTGCTCCTGCCATAGTTTTAAGGAGGCAAACATTGTGTTTTGCCTCTTTTTTATTTATACTTAAATAAAGGCAAATCGGAGAGTAAACTTATGCGAAAGATTCTCGGCTGCGTGCGCAAGGCGATAGAAGACTTCGAAATGATTCAGGACGGCGACAGGATAGCGGTAGGGCTATCGGGCGGGAAGGACAGCCTTACCCTTCTTACCGCTCTTAAGCTGTACCAAAGGTTCTCGCCCCAAAAATACGAGCTCAGGGCGATTATGATAGATATGGGGCTTAAGGAAACCGATCCCGCCGAGGTCGAGGCGCTCAAGAGATACTGCGAAGAGCTCGAAGTCCCCTTTCACATCGAGCCCACCAACATAGGCGAGGTTGTTTTCGATATCCGCAAGGAAACCAACCCCTGCAGCCTCTGCTCCAAGATGAGAAGGGGCGCCCTTAACGCCGTGTGCAAAAGCTACAATGTAAACAAGCTGGCACTTGCCCATAACAGCGAGGATGTATTGGAAACCTTCCTCCTTTCACTCATTTACGAGGGCAGGCTCTCCACCTTCCAGCCCGTTTCGCACATGAGCCGCTCGGATATAACCCTCATCCGCCCCTTGATATATGCCGAGGAGGGCGACATCAAGGGCGTGGCGAGAAGGCACAACCTCCCGATAGTAAACAACCCCTGCCCCAAAAACCACAAGTCGCAGCGCGAGTACATGAAAAACCTTGTTAACTCAATCAAAAAGGAAATCCCCTTCGCCAAGGACAGAATGTTTGCCGCCGTAACCAACGCCGACAGATACAACCTGTTCCCCCTTAAAAAGGGCGCAAAGGCCGAAACGAAAAAGGAGAATAATGAAGAATAAGATAAAAACCTTTTTTACGCTTTTTTGGACATTCTTTAAGATAGGGCTTTTCACCTTCGGCGGCGGCTACGCAATGATAGCACTCATCGAGAAAGAAGTCTGCGAAAAAAAGGGCTGGATAACCAACAAGGAAATGCTAGACCTTGTCGCCATAGCCGAATCCACCCCGGGGGTTATTGCCTTAAACACCGCAACCTTCGTGGGCGCCAAAATAGGAGGCTTTTGGGGCGCTTTAGCGGCGTCAGTCGCCGTGGTTATCCCTTCGGTTATAATTATCTCAGTTATAGGCACGGTTTACGAAAGGTTTGCCGTAAACAAATATGTTCAGTGGGCGTTTATGGGCATAAGGGCTGCGGTTGCCGCGCTAATTCTTAACGCCGTGTTCAAGATGTACAAATCGGTGGACAAATCCCCCCTCGCCTATATCGTAATGGCGGCTTCATTTGTGCTTGCCGTGCTTTCTGTATTTGATGTCATACCTATAGACATCGTGTATATAATCCTGGCTTCCGCCATATTCGGCATTATCTGGGGGTATTTCAAACGCAAACGGGAGCTCAAACCCGTAAACGGAGAGGCTCCCGCGCCAAAGGATGAGGAGGGGGAAAAATGATATTTCTCGATTTGTTTTTCAGCTTCCTCAAAATAGGGTTGTTTACGATCGGCGGCGGCTACGCCATGCTTCCCCTCATTTCCGAAACCGTTGTCGAAAAGGGCTGGCTTACCGCCGCGCAGATTATAGACTTTGTCGCGATTGCCGAATCCACCCCCGGGCCGTTCTCTATTAATGTCGCGACCTTCGTGGGTATGACGGTCGGCAACGCCACATCGGGCAGTTTCTGGGGAGGCGCGCTCGGCATACTTTGCACGGTGGGCGGGCTGTTTATACCTTCCTTTGTCATTATCCTTATCGTCTACAAGCTTTCGGAAAAGTTTATGAAAAGCAAGGTCATAAACGACGCCTTTGTAACCGTAAGGCCCACCATCGTTGCTTTAATAGCGAGCGCCTTTTTATCGCTTGCCGCCGCCACCTTCTTGGGTAAAGGCAGCGGCGGCCAGATAAGCGTAAACTGGTTCGGAATCGTTTGGTTTGCCGTATGCTTCGCCGCGCTTAGATTATTCGGGAAGAAGATTCATCCCATTTTTATAATAATCATTTCGGCCGGCGTGGGCATACTCTACTACGGGGTTATTTTAGGCGGAATTTAGCCTATTTGTCGCCTTCGGGCAGGTAGTCGTAGGGGCTTACGACTTTGCCGTCCTTATACACAGCGAAGTGTACATGGGGGCCTAGTTTCATTTCGGCGGTCGCCGAGGTGCTAAGGTTCCCCAGCACAGTGCCCGCTTCAACCTGCTGTCCTACCGCCACCGCGGGCTCGCTCAAAGAGCCATAGTAGGTTACCAGCCCGTTGCCGTGGTCTATCTCGACATAGTGGCCGTTCAAGGCATCGTATTCGACTTTTCTTACAACTCCCTTGTAAGCGGCTACCGCCGTGTCTGTTTCGGCGCCGGCGAAGTCTATGCCGTTATGCACCTTGTAAACCTTCAGCGTCGACCACCAAACCACGGTGTCCATTACATAGTCCATCTGGACATTTGCCTCGTTTGCGACAGGCAGGCGGAACACAATGGGCGTGGGCACGGGCTCCTCGGGGTTATTATCGACGGGATCGGGATCGTTGCCGGCAGGGTCGGGAATGGGATCGTTCTGGACGGGATCGGGCACGGGGGTTTTATCCTGTGTCAGAAGGGCCACGGTAATCATAGCACCTATCGCCAATATACAGACACCCATAATGATGTAGTACATATTCCTTTTAAGAAAGGCTTTGGTTTTGCCGTTTTTGGCGTATTTTTTATCCATTTGCTAACCTCCACTTGTTATACCGAAATTATTTGCCATTCTTTTGAGGCTTATACACTCAAATAATTTTTTTGCGGAAGCTGCCAGAGATTAAAACACAAAAAAGCCGCCCGAAAGAGCGGCGAAAACGGATTCTATAATCAGATATTATTTATTTACTTTTTGAAAGAAGAAAAGCAAAGCTCGATTGTTTTGGATGTTGGCGCGAACTTCTGCGTAAGAAGGCTTACGACGGGCGTAACTATCATCGAGGAAGCCATAGCCAGCACGCCGATAAAGGGGGCGCGGCCTATGCCTTGCTTAAGCACCTTGCCGAATTCGGTGCCGGCGGGGGATTCGGTAAAGCCGAACACAAGTACCAGCGTAAGCGTAAGCAGGAGGCTGAATGTAATCGAGGCGTACGCGCCTGCCTTGTTTGCTTTTTTGAAGTAAAGCCCGTAGATGTAGGGGCCTATGAAGCAGCCCGCTATCGTGCCCCAGCTTAAGGACATCAGGGTTACTATGGCGTCCACCTCGGCTATTGCTAGAAGGGCGGAAATCAGGATAAACACAAGGCAAAGCACTCTTAATAACACCTTAACATTGGCGTCGGAGGCGTTCTTGCGTATGTATCCGCGGTAGAAGTCTATCGAAACGGTCGAGGCGCTCGAGAGAGAAAGCGACGACAGGGTGGACATGCTGGCCGAAAGCATAAGCACGGCTATAAACCCAAGCAGCGTCGAGGGCATATTTACTATTTCAAACATGGTGGGCACGACTCTGTCGCCCACAGGCGCGTTAGACGCGTCGAAGAACAGCCTCGAAAGGCCGCCGTTAAGGTAAGCGCTTCCGCCAATAATCAAAGCAAACAGCGTGCTTATAACGGTGCCTTTTACGATGGCGCTGTTGTCTTTAATCGTATAGAACTTGTGTATGGATTGCGGGAGGCTCCAGATACCAAACGATGTAAGCGAGCAAAGTATTATAAGGTTAAACCCGGGGCTGTCTATTATCTTGCCGCTTCCGCTCTGGAAGGAGGGTATCATGCCGAAGCCCATATCGGTAAGCTTTTTAAGCCCTTCGCCCCAGTTGACGGCAGAGGTGTTTAGCATAAAGAACACCAAAGCGAACACGCCGATTATCATAATAATGCCCTGTATGAAAGCGGACAGAGCCTCGGCGAAGTATCCGCCCACAAAGAGGTAGAGGCCGGTAAGCCCCGCCATAATTACGATGCACCAAACGAAGGGCAGCCCGTAGGCGGCCTCGATTATGTAGGCAAGGCCCTGGTATACCGATGTGCTGTAAGGGATAAGGAATACAAATATAACCAGCGAGCCGTAAAGCTTAAGGTACTTGCTTTCGTAGCGCTTCTCGAAAAACTCGGGCATTGTGCGCGCCTCGAGGGCTTGAGACATGGCGCGTGTGCGCTTTGCAAGCACCAGCCATGCAAACAGCGAGCCTATAATAGCGTTGGTAATGCCTATCCAGATGGCGGCAAGGCCCATGCCGAAACCGAGCTTTCCGGCGTAGCCGATAAAGATAACCGCCGAGAAGTATGTGGTGCCGTAAGCGAAGGCGCTCATCCAGCCGCTCATTCCGCGATTGCTTAGGTAAAAGCTGTTAAGGGAAGCGCTCTTTTTGTGTGTAAATACGGCGATGCCCACTAGCAGAAGTATGTATACCGCCAAAATTATATAAGAACCTGCGCTGGCCGCGGCTATCATAAGTTTCTTCCTCCGGTAAATATTACTTCTTATTATATAAATAAAAATAAGTGATGGCAAGAAAATTTTGCGGTTTACTGCGTTAATTTTTGCCTTCAGTCGATAAAATCTTCGGTGTCAGAGCCCAAATCGGATAAAACCTGTTTAATGATATCGTAAGAAAAACCCCTCGAGGCAAGGTGCCTTATTAGCTTCTCGCGGTTTTTTCTGTCCGAGATGTCTTTGTTTTTCGCGAACCGTTCGGCAAGCGCCGCAGCGGCGTCTTTCTCCGTTTCCTTTATGCCCTCTGCCGCCTCCTCGATAATTTCAGCGGGCACGCCTTTTTGCTTAAGCTCGGCCTTTATCCGGTAGGCGCCCTTTGCCTGCTTGTTTGTCTGAATATAAAAATCGGCGAAAGCCTCGTCCGAAATGTACTTATACTGCTTTGCAAGCTCGATGGCGTTAAGCACGCTTTCTTTTCTAAAGCCTTTTTGGTACAGCTTTATCCTCGCTTCCTGCTCGGTGCGCGGCCCCCTCGCCAGAAGCCCGAAAAGGTATTCTTTTGCGGCGGTCCTGTCGCACTCCCTTAAGAACTCGCTGAAATACCTCTCGTCGATTTCCGCCCCTTTCTTGATGCCGAACCTCACCACCTCGGCCAAGGGCAGCTTTTTGTATTCCTCCCCGCCCGCTAAGATGTCGGCGGAATTTTTGCGGTACCTGATGTCGTCAATAATCATAAAAACAGGATATCAGAAAACGGCGATAAATTCAATAGCCGCTTACCCGCCATGTTTATTCAAAAGGGGCTGTCCGCCAGCCCCTTTTGAACTTTATTCTACACTTTAACTATCCAGCCGAATTCGTCGGGCAGCCTGCCGTACTGTATGCCGGTTATCTTATCGTAGAGATAGCTTGTTATTTTGCCCATCTCGTTGTTGTTTATAACCATATCCTTGCCGTGGGCATACAGTATGCCGACGGGGGAAATAACCGCCGCCGTACCGCTTCCGAAGGCCTCGTTAAGGCGTCCCTCGTTGTTTGCGGCCATAACTTCGTCTAAGCTTATGCGGCACTCCTCAACGGGTATGCCGTCTTTCTTGCAAACCTCTATAACGCTGTCGCGGGTTATGCCGGGCAGGATTGAGCCTACGAGGGCGGGGGTCTTTACCACGCCGTCTATTACGAAGAACATATTCATAGAGCCCACTTCCTCGACATACTTATGTTCGTTGCTGTCCAGCCAGAGCACCTGGTCGTAGCCCTTTTGGTTGGCGCGGGCGCCGGCAAGCAGCGAGCAGGCGTAGTTGCCCATGCACTTTGCTTCACCCGTACCGCCTATGGGCGCGCGCACAAGCTCTTCCTCTACCATTATCTTTGTGGGCTTCAGGCCGTTGGCGTAATAGCTTCCCACAGGAGAAAGTATGATAAAGAACCTGTAAGAATGGGCGGGATGCACGCCGAGGAAGGCGTCCATGGCTATCATCGTCGGCCTTATATACAACGAAGTGCCCGGCTCGGTGGGTATCCACTCGGCGTCTATGCGAAGAAGCTCTTTAAGGCACTCTACCACGAGGTCGCCGTCCAGCTCGGGCATGCACAGCCTTCTTGCCGAGTTGTTCATTCTCTTGAAGTTATCGTAGGGCCGGAACAGGGTTATTTGCCCTTCCTTGTTCTTGTAGGCCTTAAGCCCCTCGAAAATACCCTGCCCGTAGTGCAGGACGCAGGTCGAGGGCGGCATTTCAAAGGCGTCGTAGGGGATTATCTCAGGCTCCTGCCATGCTCCGTCTTTGTAGTCCATTACCAGCATGTGGTCGGTGAAGTATTTGCCGAACCCCAGCTTGGAAAAGTCGGGTTTTGCCTTTTTTGCTGCCGTAAGAGTAACTTTCATAATATCCACTCCTTTGCGAATAAATTAATATACGACATATTTGCTGTCTGTTTGTTTATGCCTGGCGCCGCCTTGAGTCAGCGTGCTGAGGTAGTTGTTAAGCGCCTCTCCGTCTTTTGCGGGGGCGGCTATTTCGAGGCTTACGCCTTCGCCGAACTCAACGGAAACAACCTTGAAGCCCGACTCCCGAAAGCGCTTTTCTGCCGCCTGATATTCCGAGTATGTCAGCTCGGCTTTGTAGATATCCGACCACACGCTCTTTACGATCTTTGCCGCCGAAACGCACTCGGCAACCGCCTTTGTGTAAGCGCCCACTAGCCCGCCCGCGCCCAGTTTTATGCCGCCAAAGTACCTTGTGACAACCGCCGTAACGCAATACAGCCCGTTTTTGGCAAGCACACCGAGCATGGGCTGTCCCGCCGTTCCCGAGGGCTCTCCGTCGTCCGAAAACCTCTGTTCGTTGGATTGCGGGTCGCCCACTATGGCGTAACAGTTGTGGGTGGCGTCCGAAAACTTTTTCTTTATGCCCGCCACAAACTCCAGCCCTTCGGCAAGGTTTTTTGTGTGCGCCATACGGCAAACGAAGCTGCTTCTGCTAATCTCGAAGCCGTACTCGGCCAAGCCCTCTATTGTAAGGAAGTCCTTCATCTGGGGACGACCCTCAGCCTCACCTTTTTGCCTTTATAGATCACGAAGCCGTTTTTAAGTTGCTCTTCGGTAAGGTCGGCGTCTATCGATGCCACTTTCTGCTCGTCTATCGTTACGCCGCCGCCGGCAATCAGCCTCTTGGCCTCTCCCTTGGAGGGGGCAAGGTTTAAGGCAACCATCATATCGACAACCTTTATAATGCCAAAGGGCATATCCGCCTCGGGCATTGCCGAGCCGTCGCCGAAAGCGCCTCTTGCCATCTCGAGAGCCTTTTGCGCCTCTTCCTCGCCGTGTACTATCTTTGTAACCTCGAATGCAAGCACCTCTTTGGCTTTATTGATTTCCTTGTCGAACGCCTTAACCGTCCTTCCGTCTATAACTGTTTCGGTATAGCACGAGCACATCCTGGTTATCTCATCGACGGGCACATAAGTTAAGTATTTCAGGCAGTTCTCGACATCGTTGTCGTCAACATTACGGAAGTATTGGAAGAACTCGTAGGGGCTTGTCTTGTTGGCGTCCAGCCACAGCGCGCCCTTCTGGGTCTTGCCCATTTTTTTGCCTTCGGAGGTTGTCAGCAGGGGGAAGGTGATGGCGTATGCGGTAACGCCTTCCTTTTTGCGTATAAGGTCGGCCCCCGCCAGTATGTTCGACCATTGGTCGTCGCCGCCGCATTGCAAGAGGCAGCCGTACTTTTTGTAAAGCACATAATAGTCGTAGCCCTGCATGAGCATATAGTTGAACTCAAGAAAGCTTAGGCCCTTTTCCATACGCGACCTGAAGCACTCGGCCGAAAGCATATGGTTAACAGAGAAATGCACGCCTATGTCGCGCAAAAACTCTATGTAGTTCAAATCAAGCAGCCAGTCTGCGTTGTTCACCATAACGGCGGCGTTTTCGCCCTCGAAGGAGAAGAACCTCGACATCTGCTCTTTGAACTTCGCCACATTGTTGGCGATGGTTTCCTTTGTCATCATCGAGCGCATATCCGTCCTGCCCGTGGGGTCGCCCACCATGGCTGTGCCGCCGCCGATAAGCACTATCGGCCTGTGCCCCGCCCTTTGTATGCGTCCCATCGCCATAAGGGCGAGGAAATGCCCCGCGTGCAGGCTGTCGGCTGTCGGGTCGAAGCCTACATAAAAGGTTACGCTTTCTTTACCTAGTTTTTCGTAGAGTTCGTCCTCAAAAACGGTTTGTTTTACGAGGCCTCTTTCTTTAAGTGTGTCAAGTATGTTGGCCATAATGTTCTCCGATGTATCAGATCGCGGCTTGCCGCTGTTTGTAGTATTTATTATGCAGAAGCTCTGTAGCTATGTTGAATTTTGTGGACATCATTTCTCTGTCGAAGCAGAAACGGAAGATATCCTCGCCGCGGAAGAAGTCTATCGCCGTGCCCAGTATAAAGCTGATCGAGGGCGAGGCAGCGATAGGGAAGAACAGCGACTTTCCGCCTTCTCCCTCATAGGTGAAACCCTCTTTGGAGAGTGTCAGCTTTCCCCGCTCGGCGGCGTAAAAGTTGCCCGAGGCGTCGTCGTTCATGGCAAGCCCGACATCGTCGCAAACCAGCTTATAATCGTCGGTCGCCTCTATCTCTTTCGCGACGGCTTCCTTCTGGAACTTATACCAAAGGTCTATCCTCGGGAAGCACACACCGCCCGGTAAGGCGGAAATTTTTCCGTATTTATCGAGCCTCGCCGCGTTTCCGCACTCGCCGCAGCAGATGGTATCTCCCTCGGCCTCCATCTTAAACTCGGCATGGCAACGGGGGCACTTATATAGCAGGGTATTGAGCCCGAGCGCCGTGTTTTTGCGCCCCGAGGAGATATGGTTTTTCTCCTGGTACTCAAACTCGTTGTAGCGAATCTCCTCTTTAAGCCGCCTGTGCATTTCGTCCACGCTAAGCGAATCCACTTCCTCTTTCGTGAACAAAACCTTTGCCTCGGCCTCGGCCTTTACGGGCTTAAGTATAAGGTTATACCGCGGCATGGCGAGGTAGCCGCCCTTGAAGTGCACATAGACCACGGGCACGCCCAGCCATTTTATCAGCTTCGCGATATTGGGCTCGAGGCCGGATTCGGTGCCGTCTATCGACACCCTTCCCTCGGGGTAGAGCCCCACGCTTATGCCCTTGTCTATCATCTTCTTTATCGACTTTACGCACTCGTAATCGGCGACAAACTGCCTTTTGGGTATGGAGTTTTTCATTATCCTTAACGCCCACGAGCTGCTGTCGTTGTAGTAAAGGTTCCTTGCCACCACGAAGCTAAGGCGTTTCGGGAACAGCAAATAGGACATAAAGAGGAAGTCGATGGACGAAACATGGTTTCCTATCACCAGCACGGGGTCTTTTAAAGCCCTTACCTCTTTAAGGGCTTTTCGGTTCAGGATTTTCAGCCTGAAGGCGACCCTCAGCAATAAAGCGCCCAGCACGATTATAAGATAAACAAAAAAGTTTGTCTTTTCGAACAGGGGCTTTGTCGGTACTGCGCCTTGCTTTTTTTTCATAAAGCCTCCTAAAGGCCAATTATACCCCTTTACGGGTGCGGTAATCGCCCCTCTTTATTTCGGTAATTTTATCACAAAAAACGCCCGTTTGCAACCAAAGGGACGCCCGCGGGCGCAATTAATAAATATTTTATTAAATTTTATGTCGGATTCAGGTCAAAAACCGCTCGTTATAGGCAACCGCCTGTCCTCTTCTCTGCGCCGCCGCGATAGCCGCCCAGCACAGGGCAAACACGAGGCTTCCCGCCAGGGTTATATATGCCGAAAGGGCGGTCACGGGCGGGAAGTATAGGTACTTGTCGACTATCCCAACGAACACGGGCAATAGCGCCGTAAACGCCGTGCATACGGCAAACCCTATGACGGCGCCCGCGGCAGACATCGCCAGACCTTCCGACGCCGCGAAGGCAAGATACCCGTTCTGCGAAAGCCCGCTTAAGCGGTATAGCCTAAATTCGGATTTTCTGTCGTAAACGGTCACCACCGAAACATTGATGAGCCCGATGATTCCCACCGCTATCATTGCGTACTGTATTATTCCCAATATGCCCAATATGCCCTGAAGCCCGGTGCTTTCGGCGTCCGTCCATTCCTCAAAAGTCAAAACAAAACTTCTTTCGAGGTTTTGCGCCTCGACGGCCTTTATAAGCCCGAGGAGCGCGGCGCTCCCGTCTGCGCCTTCCTTAAAGTCGGCAAAGATATCGAGCCACCCCGCCATATCCTTTAAGGCGTCATATTTTACATAACCTACGCGGTCATACCTTGTTATGGTGTAGTCCACCCCGACAATGGTAAAGGTTATGGCGTCATCCTTGTGCTGGTCGGGTTCGGGGTAATAGGTTACCGTATCGCCCACAGAGTACCCGAAGCGTATCATCATATCCTCGCTGAGCACGAGAGGGTTTTGCGCCTTCTCCCACCTTTCCTTCGTGCCCTCGCCGAGGTTGGGGGCGCAATGCTCTAGCATCCAATACGAGTCCACCCCGTAAAGCGTAAAATACTTTTCGGCGGAGGTGAGGTCCATCCTGCCCTTCGGCAAAACAAAATCCACCGAGGTCATAAACCCGACTTCCTCTATGCCGTCGGCGTAAAGGCTGTTTATTAGCTTAAACCTCTGCTCGTCCGAAACATTCGACGCGACCGATATGACGGCGTCGGCTCTGTACCTCGAAGTAAAAGGGGTTACAGCGTACTTTACAAGCCCCACAATCTGCACGACGACAAACGAAAACGCCACTATAACCGCCGAAAGCGTGGTTATAGTCCGCATGGCCTTGTTTCTGTTGGGGGTTAAAGTCCCCAGACCGAACCCGCCGCTTGGTTTTATCTTTCTCAGCAGGGCGGTTACCCCCTTCAAAACTATGGGGGCGGCAAGGGAGATCCAGACAATAATAAGGGCTATGTCTATTATGCTCAGAAGGGCGACCCAGATGCCGCTCAAAAAGGTTGTGGCGGCAAGGCTGCCGGCGGCAACCACGGTCACGATCGCAAAGGGTACGGGTTTGGGGGCTTTTGCGTTTCGGGGGCTGTCCGAGTTAAGCTCCCTTATAGTCTTTTTGCTCACGGCTATAACGGGCGCGAGCGAGGCGGCAATGGTGACGACAACCGAGATAATCAGGCTTACGGCAAATTTCCAGAAACCGTAAGTAATCAAATCCCTCGCGTGAGGTATCATGCTGTTTACGGTAAGCTGCATACCGAACCTGCCCAGGGCCAGCCCGATGGCGCTTCCCGCTATGGCGTACAAGGCGACCTCAAACAGCATTATGAGGGCTGTCATTGCGGGCGAAGCCCCCGCCGCCTTAAAGACAACCATTTCGCGGGTGCGCTTCCTGGCGATAATCATGTAAGAAGTCAGAAGTATCATTCCCATCGTAGCCACTATAAAAACAAGCCCGATGGCAAACAGCAGGGTATTGCTGAAAACTATCTCTTTAACATCCGAATAATTGTTGCCCTCTGAGCAGCTTACGGCGGGCAGTACCTCGCCGAAGGCTTCCTCGTATCTGGTGAACAAAGAGGGATCTTTGAAGGTGATATACACGGCGGAAACCATGCCGTAATCGCCCACCGCCGAAAAATCGGCAAGGATGTTTATGTTTGCCGCCGATTTGAATATCCCCTCGTCGGCGGCAATGTACATGACATACATCTTTACATACCTGTCGAAAGAGGGAATGTAAACCTCAACATAGTCGCCCGCCTTGAGGTTGGCGTTTTGGGCGAAGGTGTAGCCTACAATAACGGGGATAACCCCGCTTTTGTTTTCCCTGAAATCGACATACTTAAGGTTATGGGCGGCAATGTAATCGTTTAAGTCGGTTGCCTCAAGAAGCACGGTTTTTGTGCCGCTGCCCGTTTTCATAACGGTCGTGAACTTCAGAAAGTACTCCGCCCTTACAATCTCGTCGGGGTTTTTGCCAAGTACCGAATCCACCCTCGCGCGGCTGAACAGCTCCCCCGCGCTGCCGTTGCTGCCAAGCAGCATATCCGCCCCCTGCGCCACACGGTCGTTTTCGGTCATGTTCAGGTTATAGAAGATGTCCGAAATCGAAAAAGACGCGAAAACCATCGCCGTAACCACGGCGACGGTAAGGATTATTATAAATACCTGCGCTTTGCTGTCGGCGGCGCTGCGCAGGGTATGGCGAAGTAGGGGCTTCATTCTATTCTTCCGTTTTCCCGTCTGTTATTTCGTTGTTTTCTTTTTCTGTTTCCGCGCTCTTTGCAGCCTCGGGGCTTCCCCCGCTTATCCTGCCGTCCTTTATCTCTATTATGCGGTTGCCGTAGGAGGCGTTTTGCATACTGTGGGTAACCTGCACGATCGTCGTGCCCAGCTCGGCGTTTATCTTCGCGAGAAGCTCCATCGTTTCCCGGCCCGTCTTGCTGTCGAGGTTTCCCGTGGGCTCGTCCAGGAAGATTACTTTGGGGTCGAATATAAGCCCCCTCGCGATTGCCGCCCTCTGCTGCTCGCCGCCCGACAGGGTGGAGGGCAGCTTATCCCTCTGCGCCGTAATGCCGAGGTAATCCATAAGCTTTTCGGCC
This sequence comes from Christensenella sp. UBA3944, assembly GCA_002385605.1. Taxonomy (GTDB): domain Bacteria; phylum Bacillota; class Clostridia; order Christensenellales; family DTU072; genus Firm-09. The sequence continues at coordinate 3,944 of DGDU01000028.1, read as the reverse complement.
TTTTCGGCGTAGGCCTTCGTTTGTTTTCCGTCAAGGATGATGGGAAGCATTATATTCTCGTACACCGTAAGGTAGGGGGCGAGGTTGAAAAACTGAAACACAAAGCCTATCTTTGTGCGGCGGAGCTTGGCAAGCTCTTTTTCTTCCATCGCCGAGATTTCGGCGCCGTCCAAAAACACCTTGCCCGATGTCGGCCTGTCTATGCCGCCCAGAATACTAAGCAGGGTAGACTTGCCGCTTCCGGAAGCGCCTATTATAGACACAAAGTCGCCGTACTCGATCTCCAGGCTGACATCGTCCAGGACCTTGATGTTCGGGCTGAAAACCTTAACAATGTTTTGCGCTTTAATCATAGCTTTCTCCGTTTATGCCGCCGATACCCCGATGTAGGCGAGGTAGCTTAGCAATATAAGCGATGTGGACATCTGCATCCCCCGCCCTATGTCGGGGGCGTAAGCGGTTATCTCTTCAATATAACCCAATATGGCGTCTACATTCGCCGTGTGTTTAAGGTAATTTTCGTATTCGAGTTCTCTCGCCTCGGTTTCGGCAGCGGCGAGTCTTAAAAACGCTTCAAAAACGGCGTCTATCCGTGTAAGCTCCTCTGCGTACACCTCTTCGAATACCAATTCGGCGTCCGCCACGGCTTTGAGGTTGGCGTTAATCGAGGCTATTTTTTCTTTAAGCTCGTTCTCGCCTATTCCCGACTCCCGCGAAGCATATTCAAGCCCCTTCCTGGCGGCGGAAACCAGATAAAGGGCGGTTTCGGCAAGCGAAACATCCTTTTCGGCCTTAATGTAATCGTGGTAAGGGTAGGCGACCTTGTTGTCGAGCGCCAGAAGCGTTTCGCTCAGGAAGGCAACCCCGAACCCGAACAGCTCGGAAGAAGCCTCGACGGCGCCAAGAATGTTGCCCACGGTATCCTTTTTTTCCTCGGGAATGTTATCCAGAATCTCGCCGAGGTAAACGCTTCCGAACAAATCGTTAAGTTTCCGCACCCCGAAGGTATTTATGATTTTGCGGTACTCGCTTCCCAGCTCGTAAAGCATCTCTACCGCCGCCCTCGCGGTTGCCAGGTCGGTGTTTTTGCCCAGGGTATCGATTTCCCGCATTACCACAGCCGTGCGGGCGAAAAGTATGACAAAGCTTCTTTCGCCAAGCTCCTCTATAAGCTTTTTGTCGTCCCCCCGCGAAACAGAAAAGGCAAGCTGATACATCACCCGCCCCGCTTCCTCGGGGGTAAGCCCCGTATCCTTCATTAGCTGCTCAAACAAGACGCCCCAGTCGAGCCCGCCAAGAAGCCTGTAAAAGTTATCGGTATCGTTCTTCTGGTCTGTCATCAGTACGGCGGCAACAAAAATAATGAGGGGTAAACTCTCGGGGTTGTCGGGATTTATTTCGTGCTGCTCTTTAATAAAATTCTCGTAATCCGCAGACACCTTTTTGAGGTATCCGCCGAAGGCCGCCAGCTTTTCGCCGGGCACTCTCGCCCGCCTGAACGCCTCGATAACGGAGTCACCCCAGGCGTGGGCGATATTGGCGTTCATTCCGCTTAGGGCATCAAGAAAATCCTTGCTGAAAACGGCGGCAAGCGCCTTTTCAAAATCTTTTATAAATTCGTTTCTCGTCGAAATATCGTACTGAAAAGGGGCGTCGGAGATAATCCCCGAAGCCTCTCCGCCCTCCCCTCTCCCTATGATGCCGCGGGTGGCGGGCCTTCCCCGGTTGTTAAGTATAACCGTCGCGGCGGTAAGCGAAGCTATAAGCAGGATGGCTATCGCCGGCGCGAGCGCCGCCCAAATGGCATTTATAGAGATTTTTTTACCTTTCATACTCGCACAAATTATACAATATATAAATATAAAGGTCAACAGCAAAGCTCCGTTTGCTGTCTTATTAAGCGAAGGTAAATAAATGCAACCGCCGCGCGCGGTTTTACATTAACGGCATTTTGCCACCCCGCGAAACTGTATTTTACGATTTCCGCCAAAATGGAACCCCCTTTCATTTAGCATTAAGTTTCTTTATTACAAATATTGGTAAAGGCACTCGAATTTTCTTGCGTCCCGGGCGTGTTTATGGTAAAATACAGCGAAAGATAAAGGAGAAAATTCTTCCCGACCTCCGATATCAAAGAGGTGAGATGATGAGAGGCTTACTTACATTAAGGTCCTTGTCCGTCCCCGAGATAATGGACATAATAGATTTGGCGATACGCTTTAAGAAAGGGTTGACCGTTAATTATTCAGGAAAGAAAATGGTCAACCTTTTTTATGAGAATTCGACCCGCACACAATACAGTTTCCAGATCGCGATGATGAACTTAGGCATCCAGCCCCTCAGCTTCAACCTCGCGGGCTCCAGCGTCGCCAAAGGCGAAACGCTCTACGACACCGTGCGCACATTTGAAGCCCTCGGAGTGGACGGCATAGTAATCCGCCACAAACAGGATGTTTTTTATAAAGAATTAGAAACAATCAAAGTCCCCATCTTTAACGGCGGCGACGGCACCAGCGACCACCCCACCCAAACCCTTCTCGACCTAATGACGATTTATGAGGAGTTCGGAAGGTTCCAGGGGCTAAAAATCTGCCTCGTCGGCGATATCAGGCACTCGAGGGTTGCCCACGGCAACGCCGAGGTCATGAAGCGCCTCGGGATGGAAGTTTATATAAGCGGCCCGCCCGAATTCTGCGACGATACGGGCAAATTCCTTCCCTTAGACAAAGCCATAAAGGTCTGCGACATCATCAACCTGCTCAGGGTGCAGATGGAGCGCCACGAGGAGGAGATGAAAATCTCCAAAGAAGAATACCACCAGAAGTGGGGCATGACCATACAGCGCGTGGGCGCCATGAAGAGGGGGGCTATCATTATGCACCCGGCGCCCATTAACAGGGGCGTCGAAATCGCATCCGAGGTCGCCGAGTGCGTTTCCAGCAGGATTTACAAGCAGATGGAAAACGGCGTGTACATCCGCATGGCGGTAATCAGCATGGCGCTGGAGGGCAAGCTGTGATTGCTTTAAAGAACGGCTATATTCTGGAGGGTGGCGCCCTCAAAAGGGCGGATATCCTCATCGACGGGGGAATTATTGCCAAAATTGCTCCTTACATAGAGGTCTCGCCTTCGGACGAGGTTTTCGATTGTTTTGGGCATTGGATAACGGCGGGAGCGGTAGATGTTCACGCCCATTTAAGAGAGCCGGGATATACCCACAAAGAAACAATTTTATCGGGTACGGCATCCGCCGCCAAAGGCGGCATAACCTCGCTTATGTCTATGCCCAACCTTAACCCCTGCCCCGATTCTCCCGAAAACCTGGCCGTACAGCAAAAAATAATAGATAAAGACGCTTTGGTAAAGGTCTACCCCTTCGCCGCCCTGACTTTAGGCGAAAAGGGCGAAAGGCTTGCGGACATAAAAGCGCTTGCCTCTTTGGTTAAGGGCTTCAGCGACGACGGCAGGTGCGTTAATAATCTCAAACTTTTAGAAGAGGGCATGCGCCTTATTAAAAAGGAGGGCGGAATAATAGCCTCCCACCCCGAGGCCGAAGGCTATCCCGCCGACGAGGCCGAATGGGTAGCGGTAGAGCGTGAAGCGGAGCTTGCCATTAAAACGGGCTGCCGGTACCATTTCTGCCACCTCTCCCTCAAAAAAAGTTTCGACATCTTAAGGCAGGCAAAGAAAGCGGGCGGGGATATCACCTGCGAGGTAATGCCCCACCACCTGTTTTTAGACGGGCGGGATGTAAAGGGCAACCCCGACGCCAAGATGTCGCCGCCGCTTAGAAGCCCCCGCGACAGGGAGGCAACCTTGACGGCGCTTCTCGACGGCACGGCGGATATGATAGCCACCGACCACGCACCGCACTCCCCCGAGGAAAAGGCTCTGCCCTTCGATCAATCGCCCAACGGCATAATAGCTGTCTCTTATACACATCT
>DGDU01000031.1:690-11803 GCA_002385605.1 Christensenella sp. UBA3944 | reverse complement strand
CTAAGTGAACGCTTCTTTTGGGGCGGTTTTTTTATTGCGATCAGGTGTTATTACTTCTTGCTCTTGATTGCCGCCTGGGCAGCCGCGAGAATGGCGATGGGTACGCGGTAGGGAGAGCAGGAAACATAAGTGAGCCCGATGTCGTGGCAGAACTCTACGGTGGAGGGATCGCCGCCGTGCTCGCCGCAGATACCAAGCTTGATCTTGGAATTTGCCGACTTGCCCTTTTGTACGGCTATCTTTACAAGTTCGCCTACGCCGGTCTGGTCCAGCTTCTTGAAGGGGTCGAACTCGTAGATCTTCTTGTCGTAGTAATCGCCGAGGAACTTGTCGGCGTCGTCACGGCTGAAGCCGAAGGTCATCTGGGTAAGGTCGTTGGTACCGAAGGAGAAGAAGTCGGCTTCGGCGCCTATGGCGTCGGCGGTGATGGCGGCCCTGGGTATTTCGATCATGGTGCCTACGGTGTAGTCTACCTTGACGCCCAGTTCTTTCATAACGGCTTCGGCGGTGTTAACGACGATGCTCTTTACATACTTAAGCTCTTTGGCTTCGCCGATAAGAGGTATCATGATTTCGGCTTTTACATTGCCGCCCGCCTTGTTGACTTCGATAGCGGCCTCGATAACCGCTCTGGTCTGCATTTCGGCGATTTCGGGGAAGGTTACCGAAAGACGGCAGCCGCGGTGGCCGAGCATGGGGTTGAACTCGTGCAGGCTGGCGATACGCTCTTTAAGCTTGGCTACGGGTATCTTCATCTCGGCTGCGAGAGCGAGGATATCCTCTTCCTTTTGGGGCAGGAACTCGTGGAGAGGCGGGTCGAGGAAGCGGATAGTCACGGGATAGCCGTGCATTTCTTTATAGATGCCGATGAAGTCGGACTTTTGCATGGGAAGTATCTTGGCGAGAGCGGCTTCGCGTTGCTCGCGGGTGTCGGCAACGATCATCTCTCTTACCGCGGCGATACGGTCTTTCTCGAAGAACATATGCTCGGTGCGGCAGAGGCCTATACCCTCGGCGCCGAAGTTGTAAGCAGTGGCGGCGTCGGCGGGAGTGTCGGCGTTGGCCCTTACCTTAAGGACGCGGTACTTGTTGGCCCAGCTCATAACTGTGGAGAAGTCGCCGGAAATCTGGGCTTCGGTGAGGGGGAGGCGGCCTTCGTACACATTGCCGGTGGAGCCGTCTACCGAAAGCTCGTCGTCTGAGGTATAAACCTTGCCGTTTACGGTTAGGGTGTGGGCTTCCTCGTCGATGATGAGGGCGCCGCAGCCCGTTACGCAGCACTTGCCCATACCGCGGGCGACAACGGCCGCGTGGGAGGTAAGCCCGCCGCGGGCGGTAAGTATCGCCTTGGCAACATTCATGCCCTGAATGTCTTCGGGGGAGGTTTCGAGCCTTACAAGGATGACATCCTCGCCGGCGGCAGCCCTTTCGGCGGCTTCTTCGGCGGTGAAGGCTATTTTGCCGCAGCCCGCGCCGGGAGAGGCGGGAAGGCCCTTGGCGATGGGTGTATGCTTCTTGATTTCTTTGGCGTCGAATTGCGGGTGGAGAAGGTCGTCAAGCTGCTTGGGGTCGATCTTGAGAAGGGCTTCTTCTTCGGAGCAGAGGCCTTCTTTTACGAGGTCGACGGCGATCTTGATGGCGGCTTGCGCCGTGCGCTTGCCGTTACGGGTCTGGAGCATGTAGAGCTTGCCTCTTTCGATGGTGAACTCCATATCCTGCATGTCGCGGAAGTATGTTTCCAGGTTGTTGGCAATTCTTACGAACTCCTCGTAAACCTGGGGATTGGTTTCCTTGAGGTGGTCGATTGTGGCGGGGGTGCGGATACCGGCAACGACATCTTCGCCCTGGGCGTTCATAAGGTACTCGCCGTAGAGCTTCTTCTCGCCGGTGGCGGGGTTACGGGTGAAGGCAACGCCTGTGCCCGAAGTGTCGCCCATGTTGCCGAACACCATCGACTGTACATTGACGGCGGTGCCCCAATCGTAGGGGATGTCGTGCATGGCGCGGTAGATGTTGGCCCTAGGGTTATCCCAGCTGCGGAAAACGGCTTCGATAGCGCCGATAAGCTGAACCTTGGGGTCTTGGGGGAACTCTTCGCCCTGGGACTTGAAGTAGAAATCCTTGAACTTGGCGATAAGCTCTTTGAGGTCTTCGGCGGTGAGCTCGGTGTCGAGGGTTACGCCCTTTTCTTCCTTAACCTGGTCTATAATCCTGTTAAAGTAGTCTTTGCCTATGCCGATAACGACATCCGAATACATCTGGATGAACCTGCGGTAGCAGTCGTAGGCGAAACGGGGGTTGCTGGTCTGCTTGGCGAGGCCTTCTACGGAAATGTCGGTGAGGCCGAGGTTAAGGATGGTATCCATCATACCGGGCATCGACGCGCGGGCGCCGCTGCGGACGGATACGAGGAAGGGATTCTCGGGGTCGCCGAATTTTTTGCCCGCTTCTTTCTCGACAATCGCCAGGGTGGCGAAAACTTCGTCTATGATTTCGGGGGCGATTTTGCGTCCGTCATTGTAATACCTTGTGCAGGCTTCGGTCGTGATGGTGAATCCGGGAGGCACGGGCATGCCCAGGCGGGTCATCTGAGCGAGGTTGGCGCCCTTACCGCCGAACAAAGCTCTGTTGTTGCCATCTGCCTCTCTGAACAGGTAAACATACTTCTTTGCCATTGATTTTCTCCTCTATATACAAAATTTTTTTCTTGCAATGCCTATTAATTATACATAAAAACCCATTCATAAACAAGCGATTTTGACCACAATATGGAAGTTATTGGTATTATATATCTTGTTTTAGCGCCTCGGCGAGAGAGTTGATTCGCGCCGAAAGCTCGTCCCTCAGCACAAGGTTAAGGTAGCCTAAGGCCTCCCTCAATTCGCCCTTTGTTATGTCCAGCGAGTCGAGGTCTGTAACCTCCATATCGGCAAGCGAGGTTATCAGCGTTTTTTGCCTTTGCGGGGCGGCGGAGTCCTCTATGTCCCGCCCGATAACAAGCAAAACGCGGCTAAGGTACCACGCCGCGATTATGTAAGGCGAGGTTTCGGCGCGGCTTACCGCGGCAAGCGCCGTTAAGGCAAGCGACAGCTCTTCTTTGCAGTCGGCGCCCTCTACCGTAATTTTATCGAGGATTTCGCAAATAATCTGGGCGGCCGTGTATCTCCCGAGGTCGCCCCAGCAGTCAAAAAAGCTCTGCTCTATACTGCAGCCTATAACAAGGTTTGCGCGGCCCCTGCGGTTTATTATGTATTCGCCATAGCAAAAGACCTCCGCGCACATGCGGAGCTTGGATTTGGGAGTCTTGACAGAGCGCGCTTTAGCCACCATCTTGCCGTATTCGGCCCCGACAAGGGTAAGCAGCTTGTCGCCCTCGCCGAAGTCGGAGGCGCTAACGCAAAGCGCTCTGGTCTTGAAATCCATAACTCACCTTCAGTCTTTTTTTTGCCTCTTTTCTATGGCGCTGTAAAGCATGTAATAACCGGGGCTGCCGCTCTCCAGAAACGCTTTCCAGCACAATTCCTTCAATTTCTCGTCCATACCTTAAGTATGGGCAGATTGCGGAATTTTAGTATAAAACCTTAAAATGTTACAAATCGTTTTTTCCGTAGCCTATGTCTGCGAGCACAGAGGGGTTGTCCCTCCAGTCCTCTTTGACCTTTACCCAAAGCGTAAGGAACACCTTGCCCCCTACAAGAAGCTCTATCTCCTGCCTGGCGTAGGTGCCAATCTTCTTTATCATTTCGCCGTTTTTGCCCAAAACTATGGGCTTGTGGGCGTCCTTTTGCACTATGACGCTGGCGTCTATCTCGGTTACGCCGTTTTCGTTTTCCTTAAACTGATTTATCATCACGCCGACGCCGTAAGGGACTTCCTTATCGAGCAGGCGGAAAGCCTTTTCCCTTATGATTTCGGATACCAGAAAGCTTATGCTCCTGTCGGTGTACATATCGTCGGGGAAGAGCTTTTGCCCTACGCCGATATGCTTTTTTATCTCGTCTATAAGGGGCGCGATATTTTTTTCCTTAAGCGCGGATATGGGCACGACGGCGGAATAGCCCTTTAGGTTATTTATTTCGGCGAGGATTTCCGCCACCCTGGCGCGGGTAATGTGGTCTATCTTGTTTAGCGCCACAATAACCCTGCCCTCGTTGGCTTTGGCGTATTTTTCGATGTTGATTTTGTCTTCGGCGGAGAGCCCTCTCTCGCCGTCCACCACATAGATTATGGCGTCGACGCCCTCGATGGCGGCGCTTACCGAGCGCATCATAAACTCGCCCAAAGCGTTTTTGGGGACATGCAGCCCCGGGGTATCCACGAATATGAGCTGATAATTATCCTCGTTTCTCACGCCAAGAATCTTGTTGCGGGTGGTCTGGGGCTTCCAGCTTACTATGGATACCTTTTCGCCCACAAGGGTGTTAATAAGCGTGGATTTGCCGGCGTTGGGGCGCCCGAGTATGGCCACAAAGCCGGTGTGCTGCTCTTCTTCGGGCGAAAGGATACTTTCGTCTTTAGACTCGCGGGAGAGCCCTGCGGCTGCGAGTATGACTTCCTGCGACCTCTCCATCACTTCGGCGCCCTCGTCGGTCAGGTGGTCGAAGCCCAGGAGGTGCAGAAGCCCATGCACGGTAAGAAAGCCTAATTCGCGGCTTAGCGAATGCCCGTATTCTTCGGCCTGTTCTTTAGCTCTTTCGAGGCAGATATATACCTCGCCGAGCATTACGGCGCCCGTTTCGGGGTTGATATCGAAGGGGTAATCCTCTTTAATAAAAGGTATCTTTATGCCGGGTATGGTTTGAAAGGAGAGGACATCGGTAACCGAATCTATCCCTCTGTTTTCGGCGTTGAGCGCCTTTATTTCTTCGGGCGGGACAATGCCTATCTCTGCCTCGGCGTCCTCCTTGGGGATGCCGAAGTACTCTAAAACGGCGTTAGCCGCCATTTCGATGGCGGGAAGATATTTTTTGTCGCAATAAATGTTTATCATCGGGTCTTTCCTATGCTGTTATTTTTTTTCGGCGGGGCCGTAGTCTATTCTGGCGTGGTATACATTGGGGATTGCCTCTACCAAAGTATCCTCTATGGTTTGCACATCCTTGAAGGTTATGCCGCAATCCGAAAACTGGTCGTAGTCGATTCTTTCCTTAATAAGCCCGTGGATCAACCCGCGGAACTCTTTGGCGCTCATGTTGCCTTTGGACCTCGTTGCGGCCTCGACGGCGTCCACAATCATAATGATAGCGGCTATCTTCGAGGTGGGCTTGGGGTCGCTGTAACGGAACTCCTCGGTGTTAACATCGTCCTCGGTGAATGTCTGGGCTTTATATAGGAAATAGTTTACGGGCATTGTTCCGTGGTGCTCGCGAGCGACATCGGCTATGATGTCCGGAAGCCCCGCTTTCTTAATGAGCTTGCTGCCCGCAAGCGTATGGTTGGTTATCATCTTTACGCTGACTTCGGGGATGAGGTCGTCGTGGGGGTTGTAGCCCTTCTGGTTCTCGACGAAGAACTCGGGATGCTCGGCCTTGCCTACATCGTGATAGTACGCCGCGGCTTTGGCAAGCTGGGCGTCCTCTCCTATCGCCAAAGCGCAAAGCTCGGCCAGGGTGCCTACCGTAAGGCTGTGGTTGAAGGTGCCGGGGGCTTCTTTAGAAAGCCTGCGAAGTAGGGGAAACTCCAGCGAGCAGATTTCGCTTATCCTGAAGGGCGTATTTAGCTTGAACACAACCTCGAACAGTGGCAGAAGCACCATATACAGCGCTACCGAGAGAAGCGAGGCTATGAACGCCCAAAGCGAGGACATCAGCGAATAAATCACATCGCTTGCGTGGGTAGCGACTATGTTTACCAAAAACGGTATTAGCGAGGTGAACAGCCCGACGACGATACCAAGAGTTATAAAGCGCAGGCGGGTATTCGCCCTGTCGAGGTAAGCTATCATAAAAATGCTGGCGATTATGGAAGTTAATACGGACGCCGTGCTTTCGATTACGCTGTCGAACCCGAACACCAAAAGGTAGGTAAGGAAGAAAGCCTGCGACAAAAGTATACTCGTGATTATGCCCACCCTCTTATCTACAAGCGTCGCGATGAGAAGCGACGACAGCATGAGGGGTACGATGTAGATATTCACAAGCCGCCCGAAAATAAGGCTGCTTACAAAAGTAATCGCCGCGGAAACGGCGAGAACGGGCAGAAATTTGGGGCTTAAGGGCTTTCCTCTCCTAACAAAATGGGTGTAGGCGAGAATGGTGGAGAACAATACCGCCATTATGCAGGCGATAAGTAAAATCTCCACCATGGAATCCGCCGCGAAAAAGTCTTTGGCGGAGGTGATTTCTTCGTAACCGAAAAGCCTTATAATAACCGCGAGGACTATCGATGTGAGCGCGATAAACAGGGCGCGCTTGAGGATAACGGCGCGCTTATACGCGGGTTTTTTGATTTCGGCTGAGCCTTCGGCTTTGGTTTGTTTCATTTGTCTCCTTGCCTTCGGCCAAAGGTTTACCTTCGGCTTACAATATCGCAATAATTATTACGGGCGTACTGCGACCGCCCTTTCCATTTGATAGTATATACTTAATATTGTGTTTTTGTCCAGTCTTTTTTCCAAATACCACCAATTTACGAATCTTCCGCCCTTTGGAACGGAGGCTTTAAGCATCTCTAAATTCTCTTCGATCAGCCTCAGCCTCAGGGCTTCGTAATTGAAGTCGGTTTCCTGCTCCCTGGTTTCGTAATATGTCGTTTTTATGAGCTTGAAGGGCAGAATATTTGAGCACAAAATCACCTTTGTTTCTGTATCGTAGGATACAAAAGAACTGGGTTTTTGATAACTTAGACCGGGAATTTCCATAACCGTTTTTTCTTCTTTGGCGCCCGTCCTTACCTTGGCTATCATTCTATGAGAGTAAAAGGCGTGGCGCTGGTAATACACCATGCCGTCCGCCTCGCCCATAGCCCTTACCGGCACCTGGTTGCCCTCGCTGTCGGTTATGTAGGCGGCAATAAGGATATCCCCCTTTTTTACCGTGTCGCCGGCCTTTACGACAGCCGTGCCCTGCGTGGCTACTATGCGGGTAATTACGCAATCCTCGGCGGCTACAAGCGGGGCGGGCGTTTTGGTGTCAATAATTTCGGTGTCCGGAAGCTCTTCCAAAACGGTAATCTCCAGCGTGGTGCCCTTACGGACAACCGACGCTCCCGAAACACCTTCGAGGGCGACAAGCCGTTTTTCTATTTTATCCAAATCGGGCGAGGCAAACAGTATGGGCGGGTTTACCCCGGCCGCCTCAAGGATTTTAGCTTCGTCAACCCTGTTATTGCCTATAACCCGTATGCGCAAAAGCGAAGCCGAATACAAAAATATCAGGGCAAGCCCGATTATAATTCCCGCCCACATCCCGACGCGCATTAACAGCCGTCTTGCGTCCGTTTTAATCCCCCTCTCGCTTAAAATCGAGTAGGAGATATTCCTTTTTTCCATTGTTTGGATGGCCGCGGGCTTTTCTTTCCGGTTTATTTCAAAGGTCAGCTTTTTGCCGTCCTTTATAATCTTTTTCATGCACACGCCCGCCGAATTTAATGCGTTTATGACGAACACCGGCGGCGATTCGGTTTTTAGCTTTGTTTTTTCCATTATTCCTCTCTGCCCACCGAAAGTATTTTGCCAACAATATAGATTTCGTAGCGGTTAATGGAGGCTATACGCATCTTTTCGCCCTTGATGATAAGCCTTTTTTTGGGCAGGCGCACTTCGATAGTTTCGGGCTCGAAGGAAACCATACCTTTGTGCCCCTCTATGTATACCCCGACATCGTCGAATATGCTTATGCGGCTTCCGCCCGCGTAGTTTTCCTGCGGCAGCTGAAAGCGCGCCACTATTTCGTTCCAGTAGCCCATACCAAATTATATGACCCCCGGCGGGCCATAATTCCCCAACCTCATTGACTTATTTAATATGGTGGTGTATTATAAATTCACAAATTGTGGAATTTTTATTTATAAATATTTCACAAGTGAGAAAAATACCTATATTGCGGAGATATAAATGCCCTTAAAGCGTGATCAGGTAAGCCCCCAAAGGAAATGGAATTTAGACAGCCTTTTTACCTCGGAAGAGGAGCTTAACGAGGTTTATAATCAGGTAAAGAAGGAGATTCCCGATTTTGCCCGATTCGATAAGAAGTTAACCCCCGACAACGCCCACGAGTGCCTGACTAAGCTTTCGGAAGTAACCCGCAAGGCCGAAAGGTGTTATGTGTACGCCGGGCTTTGCCGCGACCTCAACACCGCCGACCCCAAGTATCAGGCGCTCATTTCCAAAATGCAGATGCTTCTTGTAGACCTCGGCAGCGCGACAAGCTTCGTTATCCCCCAGATTTCCAGATTCGACACCGAAACCCTAAAGGAAATGGCAGAGCGCCCCGAGTATTCCGAATTTACCACCATAATCGACAGCATCATCCGCGAGAAAAAGCATATTCTCTCAGACAAAGAGGAAAAGCTGCTGTCCGAGATTTCTTCCTTTACGGGCGGGTTTAAGGAGGTTTTCGGAAACCTGGATAACGCCGACTTAAAGTTCGAGCCCGTAATCGATAACGACGGCAAGAGCGTCGAGCTTTCGCACGGCATGTATTCTTATCTTCTGCAAAGCGACGACCGCGATATCCGCAGAAAGGCTTTCGAGAATTATTATAAATCATACATCGGGCACAAAAACACCATTGCCGCGGCTTACGCCTCGAGCGTAAAAAAGGATTGCGCCCTTTCCAAAGTAAGAAAGTATAAGAGCGCCCTTAACAAGGCATTGGAGTCCGAGACCATACCCGAAAAGGTATATAACAACCTCATAAAGGCGGTGCGCAAGTCGCTGCCCGCAGTGCACGATTATGTCGCCCTGCGCAAAAAAGCTCTTGGGCTTCGCAAAATGCACATGTACGATATGTATGTGCCCCTCACAAAAGAGTTTAAGCTCTCGCTGGAGTACGACGACGCCTACAATCTTGTAATCGAGGCGCTCGCCCCTCTCGGTGAAGAATATAAGGCCCTGCTTGAGGAAGCCTACAAGGGCGGCTGGATAGATGTAGAGGAGACCGAGAACAAGAGAAGCGGCGCCTACTCGTGGGGGGCGTACGACGGGCACCCCTATGTGCTTCTCAATTATCAGCGCACGGCGCACGATGTGTTTACAATAGCCCACGAAATGGGGCACGCCATACACAGCTACCTGAGCAACAAGGCGCAATGCTACTCGAAAGCGTCCTACGAGATTTTTGTCGCCGAGATAGCCAGCACGGTAAACGAGGTGCTTCTCCTAAAGCACCTTCTTAAGTCCGCCGAGGGCGAGAGGCGCAAATTCCTGCTTGCCTACTATCTTGATATGTTCCGCACCACCCTGTTCAGGCAGACGATGTTTGCCGAGTTCGAGAAATTCTCTCACGCCCAGATCGAGGCGGGCATACCGCTTACCGCCGAGAGCATGAGCGAGTTTTATCTTAAACTGAACAAAAAATACTACGGCAAGGCCGTAACCCACGACGAGCAGATAGCCTACGAATGGAGCCGCATCCCCCACTTCTACAACGCTTTCTATGTGTATAAGTACGCCACCGGGCTTACCTCGGCGGTTAACATAGCCAAAAAGATTCTCGAGGACCCGGGATTTGTGCCGAAGTACTTCGAGTTCCTTTCGGCGGGCGGCTCGATGAGGCCGCTTGAAATCCTGGCTCTTGCGGAGGTTGACCTTACAAAAGAGGAGCCCTTCGCTCTCGCGATGGCGGAGTTTGCCGCCGTATTGGAGGAGTTAAAAAGCCTGATATGAAAAAAGTTATGGCGGTTGTCACTATCATACTTTTAGCCGCGGTTCTGGGCGCTGGGATATTCGCTGTAGCCGAATACCGCGTAAACCAAAGGTTCGGGTTTTACGCAAAGGCGGCGGAAGGGCTTATCGCGGACGGGCTTAAGAACGATTACCTTGCCGAGATAACCTTCAATAACCTTAACCTGACCGACGGCAGCGTCATACGCGCCCTTCAGGTCTACATCGACACCGCGGCGCTCACAAAGGATGTTTCGTCTACGGAAAAAGAGCTAAGGCTTTGGGATGTCGAGTCGTCCCTTAGCTTTCTTGCCGAACAATACAAAGAGCGCGGCTTTACCGCCAAATACGAGGACGGCTTCCTGGATATAACGCTAGAGAAATTTGACAGCTTCACCGACCTTTATATAGCAAGCGGCAGGGACGGCTACGAAGAGTCCGACGGCATCCGCGGCTTAGAGTGGGGCTTCTGGTACAATAAATACACCTTCAGTGACAAAACAATCTTCTCGCAGATGGAGAACACGATTATACAGCAGATAACCAACCAGGTGGCGAACATAAGGGGCATAGACGAAGAGGATATCGCCTACATCTTCAATTACGGCACCCTTTACAGCAAGCGCACGCTGGACTCGGACGCCGATAACATCTATTACTACTCGAAGTACGCCATCAACATCCACAAGTTTGTGATGGATAAAGACAGCCTCGACCGCGAGTTTACAATCTACCAATATTCGCCCAATGTTATCACCTGGTATTGCCTCGCGATAATAATCACGGCGATACCCGCGGCGGCTTATATAGTGTACGCATACAAAAAGAAAAACCAAACCGTTAAGGATTAACTATGGCAGACAAAAACACCGTTACAAAAGCAATCAAGGTTTACCCCAACAGCTACGAGGCCGAGCAATGCCTGCTGTGCTGTATCCTTCTGGACGGCAACGCCGCGGGCGACCTGTTGCCTTCGCTGCAGCCCGAAGTCTTTTACAACGACAGGCACCGCAAGATTTTTGAGGCTTGCCGCAAGCTGTTCGCCGCCAACCGCGCGATAGATGTGATTACCGTTAACGACCAGATAGAGGCCGACAAAACCTCCGACCTTAATATGCTGGAGTACCTCGTCGCGCTGTCCGACAAGCTGCCTTCGGCGGCAAATTACAAGGAATATGTAGATATCCTCAAGCGGGACTATATGCACCGCGAGATTATAAGGATATGTAACGAGACAATCGAAATGGCATACGCCAACAAGGACTACCGAGAAACGCTTACCGCAATAGA
>DGDU01000031.1:0-476 GCA_002385605.1 Christensenella sp. UBA3944 | reverse complement strand
ATCTCCGAAGTCTCGGGCGAGGTTGTCACAAGGGTAGACGCCCTCTGCCGCGACAAAAAGAGCTTCCGTGGCCTGATGACGGGCTTCGACCGCTTCGACAAGATTACAAACGGGTTGCAAAAGGGCGCGCTCATAATTCTTGCCGCCCGCCCATCGGTTGGTAAAACATCCTTTGCCCTGAATATCGTATCCAATGTGGTGTCGCAGACGGACTCCAAAGCCGTTGTCGCCGTGTTCTCTCTAGAAATGCCCTCGGTGCAGCTGGCGCAAAGGCTTCTTAGCGACATCGGCACCATACCCATGAACAACCTTACCAAAGGGCTTCTGCAAGACAGGGAGCAGGAATCGCTTCTAGCCGCCCACGGTAAGATATCGGAAAGCAGGGTTTATATCGACGACACCGCCCTCACCACCCCCGGAGAGGTGTTCGCCAAGTGCCGCAAGCTTTACGCCTTAGAAAATCGCCTCGACCTCAT
>DGDU01000036.1:12306-23614 GCA_002385605.1 Christensenella sp. UBA3944 | reverse complement strand
AGGGAATATACGATTTTCTAAAGGGCCCCGATTGGATTTTGGAGCAGGACCCCGAAGAGGTAAACAAAGAAATAATGAATTTGGGATACAGATTGGAAAATGTCGAGAACCTAAAGGTGCCGTTTTCGTATCCGCAGTTCGAGAGGGATTCCAAAGCCCCCGGCGACCTCGACAGGAGCGCCAGGATGGTCAGGCTTATGGGCTTTAACGGGCAAATCCTTCCCGCGAAGGGGGACGCCATACTTCCTTTGCACAATATACGCCCCGTATGCCTCTACCGAAAGAAGAGGGTGCTTTACTACGATGTCGCCTCGCGAAAGGGCTTTGTCGCGGAAAAAAACTTCCGCCTTACGCTAAAATATCTTTGCGAGCTGTATAAGATTAAATGCTTGCTTCTTAAGCGTCACAGCAGGGCGGCAAAGGATTATTACGATAACCGCCATAAGCTATACAGCATAGAAAACTGGCAAAAACTTTTTGAATCGAAGGGCCGGATTAGTCCCGGTAAGCCTCGTACTTAGGCAGGTGGGTGTCGAAGCACACAGAATCTGCGATCTGGTTTTTTGTCTTGTCCCAGACGGCAAAATTAAGGCCGCGGCGGTTTTGGGAGCAGTCTGTTCCATTTATGATAATTTTGGCAAGGTTGCCGTCTTTAAGCGACCGGCTTTCTATCTTTACGCGCAGCCCCGAAACAAAGCCTTCGTACATTATGCCCCTTTCGTCGGGCGAAAGCCGCTCGTATACAGGAAGGCCGTTATCGATTATCGCCGCGTAGGATCTCCAATGGCGGTTGTGAAGGTTGGTGTTTATGCCGATGGAAAGAAGCTTTTGGGCGGTTTCGGGGGTTAATGCAAGCCCCGGCGTGTCCTTGACGGCTATAAAGACAATATATTTATCCTTATTGCTTGCCAAAATATCGATATATTTATGAAGGTCGTCCGTTACGGCAAGAGAAAGGCCGGATTTTTTGATTATGAGGTCTAGCTTTTTGTCGAGGGCAGATAGTTTGTCCTGAAGGGCGAACAAATCCTCCGAAAAGATGTCGTAGTCGGACGCTCCCTTGAATTTTTGCTCTCTCAACGCGTTCAATAACCAATCGGAAGAGCGTTTTATGTCTTTATCGAGTATCTCATAAACCCTGCCGTAGTCTATCGGCGAAAATAAAGATTCGTCAAACTCCTCTAAGTCGTTGTTTTCGATAAGGCGGGAGCTTAGCACGAGATGCCCCAGCAGGGACCGGAACCTGCTCGCCCCCCTGTTTTTATTGAGGATTGCAACGAAGGGCTTTCTCATTATTATGGCAAGGCAGGTGCCGTGGAAGGAGTCGGTGACGAAAAAATCGCAGGAGCGTATGCTCGCGAGGCGCTCTTCCATCGAAAGCGAAACTATATTCAGCCCATCCAGCGGGGCGGTGTAGCCCTCCTTGTAGGCAAACTCCGAAAAGATTTCACAGGGGAGGTTTAGCTTTTCCATCGCGGCAAGTATTACCTTTTTCTTAAATTCGGTGGGATCTAGGATATAGCCGCCCACATAGTTTTTGAGGGGGCGGGGCCCGCACTTTTCTATGAGGGTATCGAAGGCCTTGCTGCCGCATATAAACACAGGGTCCAGCACCCATTCGGCGTCGCGCCCGAAAACCTCCCTCGCTATCCTCTGCCCGTCCGATTCGCGTACGGAAAAGGCGTCAAACTTGCGTATAAAATATCCCATTCTCGCGATTTCTTCCTTGTTGCCCCAAACAAAGCCGTGCCCGAAGGAAGCCGCGTATGCTATTTTTTTGTTGCTGTCCGAAACCCAATCCAAAGTCGTGAATTTGCCTAAAACCCTGTACAACTCGTACTGAAAAAGCTGGTCGGAGCCCACCACAAAAGCAGGGCACCTGTCGTTAAACTCGCGCATTTCGCGCTTATCCTTGCGTTGCGGGGCGAGGCTGTAGGCGGGGTAAGGCCTCTCCTTAAAAAACTTGAAATGAGACCGTATCTGGCTCTCGGCGGTTGCGGGCCGTTCTATCATGAGGGTGGAAAATCCGTTATCCTCAAGAAAACGGTACAGGGCATATTGAGTGAGCGCGCCGCCGAAGTTTTCGGCAAGGTAGTTGCTTACCAGCCCGACATCGAACCTGTCCTGAACGGCGGCCTCCATCGCAGGGATAAAATCTTTCTTTTTTATCAGGTCGAAAAACCGCTCCCGCAGCGGGCTGGCGGGGTAAACCGCCTTTACCCTGTTGGGCATCTGCAGCTTGGGCCCGTCATACCGCACGCAATAGATCAGGCTGTCCTTTATCTTATTAAAAGCCTTTTCGCCCGTTTTGTTGTTTATCATAACGATAGATACGCCCTTGTTGTCCTCGGCGCCGGGCATAAGGCGGCTTACGCCCCAAAAATCACCCAGAGTTATATCCCCCTGCCGAGGGTATTCGCAGAAGGGGCAATCGGCGCATGAGGGGCGAAGCATTATATTTTTAAGAAAGCCTTTCAGGTAGGGGTCGCGGAAGCTGTCGCTTTCGTACGCACCTCCGTCCTCAAACCCGATGCGTATCTTGTCCGCGCGCCAGCCGAATCTTTTGTCGCGGAAGGAAACCTTTTTTATTTTTCTGCCTTCGGAAATCTCCGCAAGATATCTTTTTAACGAATCCGCAGAGGGCACGCCGTGGCATAGAAGGTCTACGGTCAGAAGGTTCGAGGCGTTTTTGCCCTCGAGATACCCGTTCAGCCCTGCAACCTGGCAGGGGCAGCCCGTAAAAAGCACCTTTTTGCCCTCTTTAAGGGCGGAGCCTATTGTTCTGTAAATGAGGTTGGTGTCGCTTTGGACATATTTAGAACCCCTCATTCTCTCCAGATCGGCCGGGTTGCCCGAGAGAATGTGCTCTGCTTTGAAATCGTCATTAAACACAACCCCGCAGACAAGCCCGCCTTTTTTTATAAAATCCGACGCCAGAACGCCGAAAATCCCGCCCGAAGAGCTTTTTTGCCGCTCGTCGTCGGGCGCTTTCGCGGCATAGATGAGGGTTTCGTAGCCTTTGTTGTAATAGCGGGGCTCTATGGCGGGGCAGATGCGCTTGCATTTGCCGCAGTTTATGCAGGTTTTTCTGTCGATAATCGGATATATAAAAAATTCCGAATCCTCGCCCATGGAAATAGCGTTTACGGGGCAGACATTTTTGCACGCTCCGCAGCCGGTGCATTTTATGTGCTCGAGGCATTCTACAGTGTTTTGGGAGTTGTACATACCCCAATTATGGAATAAAAAAAGGCGTTTATACCTTTACGGAAAAACTAGACGCCGTGCCCTTCGCGGAAGTTGCTTATTACGGACACCTTGACGCCCTCCTTTATTAGCCTAGTGAAAAACTGCTTTTCCATTCTTGTGGAAACAAGCTGTCGCGTAAAGGAAATAACGGTCTTGCCGTTGTAGCTTACTATGCCTACATTCTTCGGGACTTTGCGCGAGACATTAAGGCAGAACAAAAAGCCGTTAAGGTATTTTTCAAAGCCCTTGGGCATATTGATTTCACCGAGGTTAGACACGATCAGGGTTTGTTTGGTATTCGAGCTTAACAGCTTGCCCAACTTGACAAAGAAGGTCTTTAGGAAGAGGGGCATAAGCTTCATATACCATTTGCTGACCATAAACGAAGACAGGCTTATTTTGTCCTGCAAAGAGCCGGCGTTAAGGTTGTCGGTCAGCTGCCTCTGCACCTCGTCGCAGTATGCCTGAAGGGTGGGCGGGACGGCCTTTGGATTAATAAAGGCCTTTACAAAAGAGGTAAAGTTTTTTAGCGTGGGGCTTGGGAAAAAGCGGCGGAGGTTTACGGGTATCATAGCCACCAAATTGTACTTTTGGGTATCGTTACCGTGAACTTCGGTTATCGAAAGCAGCAAAGACGCGACAAGAAAGGCGGTAATCGTGCAGTTATAGCGCTTTGCGGCTTCCTTTAATTTCTCCGTCGGGACGGTGCCTTGTATAAGCCCGTAGCCCGCGCGCCTGAAGCGATTGCCCCTCAGGGCAAAGGCGTTTTTGCCCGCCATCTCGCCTATCACGCCGCCGAAGAGGTCGACGGGACGGTAGTATTTAGTAAAACCGTCTTCGAGTTCTTCTTCGGGTACAGGCTCGCCCGCTATCTTTACCGCGCCGTTCGCGGGGGGCGGCTCGATGCCGCGCTCTATCACATACTGATAGACGAGAGCCTTTAGAAACTCCATCGCGCCGTAGCCGTCGCAAAGCCCGTGGAAGTAGTCGATGTTTATCTTGTTCTTGTAGTAGCTTACGCGGAAAAGGTAGTGGTTGTTGGAAAAGAAGTTGATTTTCTGGAACAGAATACCGTTGTCGGGGCGGACGACGGGAGGCAAATAGTTGTAGTCGAAAAAGTGGCGGAATATGCCGCTTCTCATTACTACCCTGAAGGCGGGAAACCTCGGCAGTATCTTTGTTAAGGCGTCAAGCAGGCATTCGTCGTCGATATAATCCTTCATCTCGGCGGTTAACCGAAACAGGCTTTGTGTGGTTACGGTGATGCTCATGGGATATATCACCGCCGAATTGTCCAGCTTGAACCAGCTTTCGCTATTATATTTGCTCACGATACCTCTTTTGTCCGCTCAATTATTTTATAGAAAAAACCCCCGATCGATGTATTAATTATACTTTTTACGGTTATATTAGTCAATTCAAAAAATAGAATAGAAAAAAGGAGGGATTATGGAAGAAAAAACCGTTACGAGGCCGCACGCCTTCAATTACGACGGCAGGCGCCTGAATATCACGGGGGTCACCGAAGTCGCCCATTTCGAGGACAAGGAAGTCGCGGTCAGCCTTAAAGAAAGGGGTCTTGTCGTGAGGGGAAGGGACTTAAGCGTAAACGAGCTTAATGTCAACACGGGGGTGCTCACGATAGACGGCGAGGTACATAGTATTGCCTACACGGGCGCGATGGAAAAGACAAGCCTTTTAAAGAAGCTGTTTAAGTAATGATTACCGAAAGCGCGCTCCAGCCCATCCTGTCGGCAATCTTTTTGCTGGCGGGAGCGGCGGCGTATGTCCCGATGATAATTATCGGGTGGCTGCCCGTACTGTCCCGCATGCCCGTCTTAAAGCATATTCTCGAGGGGGTATGGGGGCTGTTTTACTGCGCCGTTTTCATCGGGGTCTCCCACCTTGCCTATGACGGAAGGATAAAATACTTTACCGTTTTATGCTACATAGCCGGCGCCGAGCTGTCGGCGGCGGTGCTGAAAATGCCCATAGAAAAATTGGCAAGAAAGTTAGCCGACAAGAGAAAAAAGCGGTTGGAGCGTGAAAGCGCGCGCACGGGCGATTGAGAATTATTTCTCCTTCTGCTATAATCTTACTATGGACAGGATATTTGTTGCCATCGGCGGAGGGGAGCTGCGCTCGAAAACGACACTTGAGATAGATCGCGTGCTGGCGGGAATCGCCAAAGAGAGGGCGGGGGGAAGAAGGGCAAACGCCTTGTTTTTCCCTACCGCAAGCCACGACAGCTTGCCGTATTTTAATACATTCAGAAAGACATATACCTCGGAATTTTGGCTTAAGGCCGATGTCGCCCTTCTGACAAAAAAGAACATACCCCTTGAAAAAATAGAGGAAAAGATCGCAGCCGCCGACCTTATATATCTCGGCGGGGGTGATACCCTGCACCTGATAGAAACCCTAAAAAAGACGGGAGTGGACAAAATGATACTTGAAGCGTACAGGCGCGGAGTTGTGCTGTGCGGGCTGTCTGCGGGCGGAATCTGCTGGTTTGAAAAGATGTATTCGGATACCGATATTATAAGATACGGAAGCCAAAACTACAGTATTTATGTCGGCATGGGAATGATAGAGGGGCTTGTTTGCCCGCATTATAACAGCCGTAAAGAGGATTTCGATAAAGCCCTTATGGATATTGGCGGAGGAGCGTACGCCGTAGAGGATAACGCCGCAATAGTTTTTGTCAACGAGAAATATTCGCGTTCGCTTAGCGCGGGCGGCAAAAGCTATAGACTGGAAGCCGGGGGCGATACCCTTATAAAAACCGAAATATAGTTATTGGAAAGTAGTGCGCCCGGTGCCGAGGTTTTCCTTTTTGTATACCGAAAGATTGTAATCTTTATCTACCGTTGCCAGGACGGCGTCCTCGGCAAGGATGCCTTGTTTTTCAAGCTCGTCGGCAAGCCATCTGATGTCTTTGCCCACCGCTTTGAGGTTGGCGGCCATAATTTTTCCGTCTATTATTACATTGGCGCACAGCCCCTGTTCGGGAGGGGCGAGGTTAAGGTCCTCGGCGACGACGGGGCGCTTTTTGCCCTTTGGCATAACGCTTAGCATGCCGTTTGTTTCTTCCAAGGCAAAGTTGACATCGGCAATGTTGAAGTAGCCCTGTGTCCTTAGTTCACGAAGAAGGTCGTTTATCGAAAACTGCGCCTTTTTAAGCTCGTTGTACATTATTTTGCCCTCGTTTATAAGGATTCGGGGCTTGCCCTCGAAAAACCTTCTCGCGCGGATGCTTTTGCGGCTCAAAATGCTTAGCAAAAAGGTGAAAAGCCCGAAAACCGCCATCCCGATAAGGCCCTTCCATACGGAAAGCACATCGTCTATGGCAAGCGAAGATGCCATAGAGCCAAGCGTTATCCCCAGGATATAATCGAAATACGAAAGCTGTGAAATCTGCCTTGCCCCCAGCATTTTGGCAATGAGCAGCAAAAACACAAAGGATAAAATCGATCTTAATAAAATTTCGACATACACATTCATAATTTATCCTTATAGTAAGTATGCTTTTAAGGCAATGCAATAATTAAGAAAGACGACAAAATTCGCGAAAAATAACTTCCGATATTATTGACACGGCAGGCGAATATCTTTATAATTAAAAGCGATAAATTATTCGCTTTTGAAGGTTTTTGATGCAGTACAAAAAAGAGGAAATCAAAAAAAGGATTCTCGAGGTTGCCTTTGCCGAGTTCGAAAAAGAAGGGTATTATAAGGCCAATGTCCTTAGGATCGCCACCCGCGCAAAGGTGCCCATCGGCAACCTTTACAGGTATTTCAGCAATAAAAGCGCTCTCTTTGAGGCTTTGGTGGGCGAGGCCGCCGAAGCCATACCGCATTTTGTAAAATCGATGTACGAGCAAAACGCCCAGGGTATAGACTCCGACGAAAAGAGCGAAGAGATTTCCGCGGGCATGCTTAACATATTCCGCCGCTACGGAAGGGAATTCATTCTTCTTTTGGACAGAAGCCAGGGGTCGAAGTACGCCGAGTTTGCCGAGTCTTTGCGCAAGGAAATCTGCGGCATCTGGAAAACGGCCTTCGGAAGGGGCGGAGAGGATGATTTTATGATAGAAACGCTGGCCGAAGGCTTCATAAGCGGCAGCCTTAAGATATTAAGGAGCGCCGGCGAGGCCGAAAGGGGTAAACTGCTCGAGCGGCTGCTTAAGTTTTATTTTAGCAACATAAGGGAAAGGCTGTAGGCGGAATGGAAAAAATCATCAGGTTTATCGTCGAAAAGAAGCTGCTTATCTGCATAATATTTTGCGTCCTTATAGCGGCGAGCGCCGCCTGTATTCCTTTTGTCAGGGTAAATTACGACGATACTTCCTACCTTCCCAAAAACTCCGAAACCAAACAAGCCCTCGAATACCTGTATGACCAGTACGGGTCGGGCGGCAACGCCTCGATTATGTTCGACGATGTAGACATAGAAGGCGCGTTGGAATACAAAGAAAGGCTGGAAAAGATAGACGGCATAAAGAAGGTGCTCTGGCTGGACGATGTTTTGGCGGGTTTTTTGGACGATGTCGTCGCGCAGATGAACGAAGAGGGCACGGCTATAACCAAAGCCGAGGCCATAGAGTACCTTTTGGGGACGATAGGCGTTATTAAACTTGATAACAGAGGGGTCAATTATCCCAGGTTTATAGGTGTTTTGCTTACGAAATTTATGGAAGGCGGGCTCAGCATGGGGCTTATGGGCGAGTTCAAGCCCCAGCTTGAGGGGTTTTATAGGCAGGACGCCGCCTTTATGCAGATTTTCTTTACAGAGGGCGACTACGCAGACGCCACATATAAAGCCATAAACGAAATACGCAAGATGGGCGTAAGCCTTTATATGACTGGCAACGCCGCCGTAAATTACAACAGCCGCAAGATGGTATCTAATGAGACGATGATTTCGACTATCATCGCGAGTTCCGTTGTGTTAATAATCCTCTTCCTTATGACAAAATCCTACTGGGAGCCGGTCATTTACCTCATGACGATAGGAAGCGCGGTTATCATAAATATGGGCACAAACATATTCATGGGCGGAATATCCTATATGACGCAGGGGGTGGCGAGCGTGCTTCAGCTGGCGCTTACGATGGATTACTCGATATTCCTTCTTAACCGCTATCGCAGGGAGAAAAAGAGCGGCTTGGACAACAACGAGGCAATGATTTCTGCCATAAAGCACTCGCTGTCGCCAATTTCGGCAAGCTCGCTGACCACAATAGCAAGCTTTGTCGCGCTTATGTTTATGAGTTACAGGCTGGGCCTCGATATAGGGCTTGTGCTTACTAAAGGCGTGGTTATAAGCATGCTTAGCGTGTTTATGTTTATGCCCGCCCTCATTTTGTATACGGATAAGCTTATAACCAAATCCGCCCATAAAAGCTTCAGGTTTACATTCAAAAAGCTGTCCGCGGGGCTTGTAAAATCCAGATATGTCCTGCCGTTTATAATAATCGCTATAATGGCGCCCTGCGCCTACTTCCAAAGCCAGAACCTCTTTGTGTACGGCAATGAGGCGACTATGGGCAGCGAGGGAAGCCTGATAGCCGCCGACCGCGAGGCGGTTGAGGGCATATTCGGCACGCAAAACCAGATGCTCATTATACTTCCCGACGGGGCAAACGCAAAAGAGTACGATATATCGATGAAGCTTCTCGAGCTTGAGTATATGGGTATATCCTCGGTACAATCCCTCTCCCTCGTGCGGGAAGCGGGGCTTGAGGATGTTTTGCCCCCCGTTCTTAAAAATCAATTTATAGGCAAAAGCTCGACAAGAATCATATTAAGCTTGAGTATCCCCTCCGAGGGCGAGCAAACCGAAAAACTGGTTGACACAATAAGAGGCATTCTCGACGAAGAGCTTAAGGATACCGAAGTTTCGGGCGGCGATAAGTATTATCTGGTGGGCGAGGCGTCCGCCACAATGGAGATTAAAAGCCTTGTAGAGAGGGATTACGACATAATCACCTATGTCTCCCTTGCTTTGGTGGGGCTTGTTATTTTAGTATCTTTCAAGTCGGCGATAATCCCCGTAATACTCCTGCTTGTAATACAGGGCTCGGTATACATAAACATGACAATCCCATACCTTACCAAAGAGCCCATAATATTCGTGGGGTATCTGTTGGTAAGCTCCATCCTTCTGGGCGCTACCATAGACTACGCCATATTGTTTACGGACAACTATATGTCAAACAGGCAGACAATGAACAAGTTTGACTCCGCCCGCTTTGCCATGTCGCAGTCCGCCCGCGCCCTCATAACCTCGGCGGGAATACTTACCTTTTCGGGGCTTACGCTTTGGGTGATATCGGGTATGCCGGCTTCCTCCCTCTTCGGCGCGGCGATATTCAGGGGCGGGCTATTGGCCTTTATATGCGTTATGATTTTGCTTCCACAGCTTCTTATGCTTCTCGATACCCCAATACGCTATTCTACCTGGAAGGGCAAAGAAAAGATGATAAGAAGCAGGGACGCCACGCCTATGGACACAAGGAACATTACCGACGAGCAATAGGGCATCCGCTTCTTAAGGATATTAAAAGCAAAAACCCCCGGAACCGGGGGTTTTCTATCCAACAAAGCGGTTTGGCTTATTTCAAGTCCCGTTCTTCCAAAAACCTTTCCATCGCGCTTACCGAATCGCTGCTTATAACATGCTCGATGGCGCAGGCGTCGGTGTCGGCTATGTCGGGGGCTACCGCGAGCACATCGATGAAGAATTTTTTAATTATCACATGCTTGCCCGAAATAAGCTCGGCGAGCCTAAGCCCCTTTTCTGTAAGGTAAACCTGACGGTATTTTTCGGTTGTGATTAACCCCTTTTCCATAAGGGTTTGCATTGCGCTGCTAGCGCTTGCCTTAGATACCGACAGCCTCTCGGCTATGTCCGAGACGCGGGCATAGTTTTTGCCGCGGCTCAGTTCGTATACGGCCTCGAGATAGTTTTCCATGTTGGTGGTAAGAGTTTCCATTGGTGTTCCGCCGAATTAACAAGTATATAAACAAATTATACCACAAAAATCTCTTTGAAGTCAAAAAAGCCCGGCCATAGGCCGGGCATATAGCCGTTAATCCTTATTAATAGGCGCCGTCATCTTTTGCATCGTAGCCATCATAACCGTCGAACTTGGCGTCTTCCCTAAGCTCGGGTTTGCCGTCATAAGCAAGCGGACCGTTTTGCAAGGGGGCGCAGGGCCTGCAGATTACCTCAAAGCACCACCTCTGGCATACGGGGGGCTTGGGAGGCTCGGGCTTGTGGGGCTTGCAAGGGCAAACGGGAATGCAGAAGCAGGGTTCGGGCTTGGGAGCGGGCTTGGGTTGCGGTTTGGGGCCGGGACAGAAAGGAACGCAGAAGGGACGATGGCAAAAGTTTTGACGATTGCCAAAGCAGTTGCAGAAATTGTTGAACATGATTTAATCCTCCAGAGTTTATTGACATATCAAAGGCTTCTGCCTTTGGGATATGTAATCGAGGGTATTTCATTATTTCTCTTTGGAAACATAAAATCCATCTAATTTTATGATATGAGCCCGCCTTTCAAAGTGTGAAACACATTAACCTCTTTTTAATAATAAAGAGGGCCGCCCTTTACGGACGGCCCGTCTTGCTTAGCCTTAAGGCTTAAATCTCGGCGACTTTCACTATAGTGAGGTTGGCAAAGTTGATGTTGCCGGGGCCGAGCGTGTTGATAAGCTGCATGGTGTCGCCGGCATCGGGGATATTGAGAAGAACCGTAATTGCTTTGTTATCCGATCCGGCAAGGAAGGAATAGGTGGTAGCTTGCGGCCCGCCCGAGGTATTAACGACAACCGTTATCTGCTGAATGTCGGTAGCGAGAGTGAGAGTCAACAGATAATACCCCGATTGAGCGAAGGTGAAGGTGTCGTTTGCGGGTGCGTTGAGCGATATATCCCTCGATAAGATGGTGAAGGGGAAGGGTATGGGATTTGTGGTCTCAACTGTGCCTGCAATGAGCCTGCGAGCGAAAATAAACGCCGTACTAAGCTCTCCGGGAGGCCCTTGTTCGCCCTG
>DGDU01000036.1:2783-12040 GCA_002385605.1 Christensenella sp. UBA3944 | reverse complement strand
CTGGGGTCCCTGCGGCCCGGGAGGTCCGGGAGGCCCGGGAGGCCCTATAGGTCCGGGGAATCCTCTTGGTCCGGGCGGGCCGGGTATTCCGCGCGGTCCGGGAGGCCCGGGGGGTCCGGGAGGGCCGGGCGGGCAAGGTCTGCACGGAGGAGGGCACGGAATAGGACATACCGGACAGGGCTGCGAAGGATAATAGGACATCACTTCGGGCTCTGGAAACACGGAGTCACATAAATCGTATGAAAACTTCCTGAATAACATTCGAATACCTCCATTTGTAATCATAAATACAGCCCCATTACGGCGCCATAGATATGTAAGAATAAGGTTTTTATGATACCGAGGTATTCGGTGTGTGTCAGTTCTCTATTTCTATGATATGAATACCTTCCTTAAACTGTTAACAATCCAATAGGAAAAGAGGCTGCCGCGAGGGACAGCCTCTTTGCGGGAGGGTGCTGATTACGAAATTGCGAGGCCGGCGCTGGCGTATCCCGCAACAGTCGAGGCAACGCTAAGGAGCGGAGGCTCGAGATAGAACACCAGAAGCAGCCTGTCGCCCGCGGTTACGGGAATGTTGAAAGAAGCCGAGCCGGTCGCGAGGCTCAAAACAGAGGGGCTCAAGGCTATATCGGTATAGTGAAGGGCATTGAAGATATTGCTTGCGGGAGCCCGGAAAACTCTATATTATGATATGAAAACTCCTTTTTCGACCGTTAAAGCATTCGCTTAAACAGGGAAAATATTGAAACGGCTGTTTTTTATGGTATAATACAGGCATAGGAGGGATTATATATGTGTGACACATTGGTAGTGCTGCCGCACGCGACAAAAGAAGGAAAGCTGATTTTCGCCAAGAACTCGGACAGAAGCCCCAACGAACCCCATGTGGTGGTAAGGTATCCCGAAAAGGTACACGACCTCTCAAAGACGCCCATGGTTAAGCTTACATATATCTCCATTCCCCAGGTAGAAAGGACAAACGCCGTTGTGCTGCTCAAGCCCGACTGGATATGGGGCGCCGAGATGGGCTTTAACGATTACGGCCTTAACATCGGCAACGAGGCGGTTTTCACCAATCAAAAACGCAACAACCCGCCTTCGCTTATTGGCATGGATATGGTCCGCCTCGCCTTAGAGCGCACCAAAGACGCCAAGTCCGCCTTGAATCTTATGATTTCCCTTTTGGAAGAATACGGGCAGGGCGGAAACTGCGGCTACGATAAGACCTTTTATTATCATAATTCCTTCCTGATTGCGGACAGAAGCAAAGCCTTTGTTTTGGAAACCGCAGGCAAATATTACTGCGTAAAAGAGGTGCACGACTATTACGCCATCTCCAACTGCTTATCCATCGGGATCGACCATTGCGATATCCACCCCGATCTCTCAAAAAACGATCCCGTAAATTTTGATAAGAAGTTTACGGATAAGATATTCACCTTCTTTGCGAAGAGCAGGGGCAGAAGGGCTTTCGCCATGCAAACCTTGCAGAAAAACGCCGGCAATATCACCGTTGAAACGGTTATGGAAATCTTAAGGGGGCACAACCCCCGCAAGCGCGAAAACGCCGCCTCGGTGGGCAGCGTCTGCATGCACGCGGGCGGCCTGATAGGCGACCACACAACGGGAGCGTATATCGGCGTCCTTAGCCCCGAAGGCGACGAGTATTACATAACAGCCTCTTCCCTTCCGTGCCTAAGCATGTTTAAGCCCTTTATCGTGGGCAAAAAGCTTCCCCCGAGCTGCCGCGACGAAAAGGCCGGCAGGGCATTCTGGTATAAGTCCGAGCGCCTTATGCGCTATCTTCTCTCGGGACAGGCGGACAAAAAGGGGTACCTAAAGGACAGGGACGAGTTAGAGAAAAAGTATATGGAAGCCTTCGCAAGCGCAAGGAACAAAGCCGAAAAAGAGTCCGTAATGATAGAGGCGTGGGCGGAGTACGGCAAGCTGTTGGATAAATACCTCGGCCCGTTAAAGGATGTGCCGTATGACTTCCGCCTCGGAAGCCCGTTCTATCGGGGATATTGGCGAAAAAAGACGGGGGCTTTGCTTGAAAAAGAGGGACAGTAGTCCCTTTTTTGTTTTTACCGGGCAAGCGTCATGTGACCAAAGTCACTTATTTATGAAGCTCAATTTTATAAAATATAAGCACAACGCTAACGAACCGGAGGTGGAATATGAAGGTTGTCATTGTCGGCGGAGTCGCGGGCGGCGCCAGTTGCGCGGCAAGGCTTAGGAGGCTGGACGAAAACGCCGAAATAATACTTCTCGAGCGCGGCGAGCATATAAGCTTTGCCAACTGCGGGCTTCCTTACTATATCGGCGGCGTTATCAAAGATAAAGAAAAGCTCATAGTCGCCGAGCCCGACGATTTCAGGATAAGGTTCAATGTCGATGTGCGCACGCTGTCCGAGGCGGTTGCGATAGACCGCGCGCGAAAGACGGTTACAATTAAAGATATTCCCTCGGGGAAAATATACATTGAAAGCTATGATAAGCTTGTACTGGCCCCGGGCGCCAAGCCCGTTGTGCCCGATATCGAAGGCTCGGGTTCAAACAGGGCCTTTACCTTAAGAAATATACCCGACACCTACCGCATTAAGGAATTTATAGAAAACACCAACCCAAAAAAGGCAGTAGTGGCGGGCGGCGGCTTTATCGGTATAGAGATAGCCGAAAACCTCGCCGGCCTGGGCATAGAGGTGACGCTTGCCGAGCTTCAGGAACAGCTTTTGCCTCTTCTTGACTACGATATGGCGGCGGCGGTACACAACCATATCCGCTCGAAAGGCGTAAACCTTCTTTTGAATACAGCCATAGAAAGGATTGCTCCCTCCCGAAACGGGCTTGAGGTTAATTTGGGCGGCAAGGGCTATCCCGCCGATTTTGTCGTACTTGCTTTGGGGGTAAGGGCCGAAAGCGGTTTGGCAAAAGATTGCGGGCTCATGTGCAGCCAAAGGGGCGGCATAAAGGTAAACAAGCATCTGCAAACCTCCGACCCCGACATCTACGCCGCGGGCGACGCCATCGAGGTTACCGATTTTGTGACGGGCGAGCCAGTAATGGTGCCCCTCGCGGGGCCCGCCAACAAGCAGGGAAGGATAATTGCCGACAACATCTGCGGCATACCTTCAATGTATGGCGGCGCGCAGGGCAGCTCGGTTATAAAGGTGTTCGATATGACGGTAGCGGCGACGGGCATAAACGAAAAGACGGCAAAAAGGCTCAACTTAAATTACGAAAAGGCCTTTACCTATTCGGCAAACCACGCCACATACTACCCCGGCGCGACAAACATTTCGATAAAAACCATATTCGATAAAGAAAACGGACGAATCCTGGGCGCACAGCTTGTAGGCTACGAAGGCACCGACAAGCGGGCGGATATCTTAGCGACCGCCATAAGGGCGAAAATGACGGCGAAAGACCTTACAGAGCTCGAGCTTTGCTACGCCCCGCCGTATTCGTCGGCTAAGGATCCCGTCAATATGATAGGCTATGTCATAGAAAACATTCTGGAGGGCAAAGAGAAGGTCTACCATTGGCACGACATCGAGGCCTTGCAGGCAAGAAAGGATATCACGCTTCTGGACATCCGCACCGAGGAGGAGTACAGCCGCGGGCATATAGAAGGCTACATAAATATACCTTTGGATTCTTTGCGCCAAAGGATAGGCGAATTGAATAAAGGAAAGCCCGTCTATCTTACCTGCCAGGTAGGGCTGCGGGGCTATCTTGCCGCGAGGATACTGATGCAGCACGGCTTCGATTCATATAATCTAAGCGGCGGATACAGGCTGTATAACTCTATATTCAGGGTAAGCTCTCCCAAAACGGGGGTAAAGATTAACACCGAAACCCAGAAACCAGAAAAGGGTTAATATTAATATTTAACGCTTTCGGAATATAAGATATACTATGGCATAACATAAAAGGGCGGCGTTTATGGCAATAACGGAGACGGAGAATCCGCCGAATCCGACATCCGGGGCTCCGATGCCGCCCCTTACTCTTGATATCTGTATGCCGAGATATATTATATAGGCTATGTCCAGAAGCGTAACCGCCAGCGCCGACAGCATCAGCGAAAGTTTGAACTTATCCCCGTTCATCCCCAATATACCTCCAGCGCCTTAATTTCTTCGACGGTAGCCGCTCTTGTCGCTCCTGTGTCGTTGCCCGGTCTCGGGCCGTTGGCGAAGGTTACATTGTCCCTCGAAAGATAACAGTTATCCTGGGCGTAAGCGTTATAGGCGTATCCCATTATCCCGCCGAAAAAATAACGCTCGGCGCCCGCTTCGGTCACCGAGTACTCGGCAAGGGAATAGGAAGTCTTTATAAGGGCTTGGTTTTCGCCAGCAATGCCGCCCGCGAAAGACCAATAGTTGGTTTTGCCGCCCGTAATCTCTATTTTTCCGTAGACGCAGCTGTTTTCGACAATGGCGTAGCTAAAAAGGTCCGGCCTAGTGTTGTAAGCGGTTATGCCTCCCGCCAGAACGCCGTATTTTTGAGAGGCAGCTTTGATATCGGCGTCGTTTTTTGATTTGAAAATCAAAGCGTAGTTTACGCTGGCAATGCCCGAGGCGTACGCCGCCGTGCTTTTCGACTCGGAATATATTTCGCCGTTATTCAGGCAGTTTTCTATTTTTCCGTAATTATGGTTGGCGACTATGCCTGCCGCCAAGGTATACATTTGGGAATCGTATTCGGAGCTGTCGCCCGTAGATACCGAGGATATCTTCCCATAGTTGCGGCAGTTTGTTATTTGCCCATAATTCTTATCGGCTATGCCGCCCGAAATGGGATTCCATTGGGCGGAGGCCGTAGCCTGGCTTATCGCGGCGTAATTAACGCAGCTATCAACGATGCCCGAATCGGCGTTTTCGGTAACGATTCCCGACACATCCACCGTATCCGTCGAGAGAGCCGAGCCCTCATCGAGGGTGCAATTTTTTATGGTGCCTTTATTGAATGCGGCGAAGCCGGCGAGAAAGACATCCTTTTCGCCGTTGCCCGCAAAGCTGACATTTGCCGAAAGGGTACAGCCGTCTATCGTCCCGTAGTTCTCCAGCGCGAAGCAGGAGAGATAAATATCTTTGTCGCTCGCGCTTTCGGAAAACGCCGCCGCAAGGCTTACATTTATGCCGGACGCTTCGCCCGAGTTGACCCTCGCAACCAGCCCGCGGTTATCCGAAATATCTTTATTTAGTTCCCCTAAATCAATATTCAGGTTTACCAAAGCTCCCGAAAGCGTATCGATAAAGCCTGCCGCAGCATGCCCGTTCGCGTAGATTGTGTGCCCCTTGCCGTCAAGCCTGCCCGAGAGGTTTTTGGGCGCCCAGCCGGAGGTAAGGGTAATATCCTTCTCCAGGGTGTAATGCAGGTCGCCCTTTTCCAAAGCCGAAACAAGCTGCGCCTCGCCGAATATCTTCAGCGGGTTTTCGGGGGAGCCGTCGCCTGTAAGGCGCGCCATGTTTGTCATGGCGATTGCGGGCAGCGCCGTCATCGATACCGAAACGATTATCATAATAACGACAGCCGCGAGGATGGCGGGTTTTAGCTTGTTGCGCTTTATATACAGCTTGCCGTTTTCGGCTTTGGGCTCGCGCCGGTGTAAGGTTTTGTAAATGCGCTTTATGTTTTCTTCGGTGTTTTCGCCCTTGGCGAATCTGGGATAAAGCGTCGTAAGGCGGAATGTTTCGTTAAGCACCGCAAGCATTTCGGGCGGGGTAATTATCTTTTTGCCCGAATAAAGCCTTAAGCAGGTTTTTGCCTTCCTTTGAAATTTTTTATATGTTAAAAAATCCTCGTCGACAAAGGTATAAGAGGAAATCTGGATAAGCATGTTTTCGTATTCGGCAAGGATTTTGCGGGCGTTATAAAGATAGCAAACAGAGAGCAGGGGGAAGCGCCCGAAGCACAGCGAAAGAAGCCCCCTCTTCTGCTCGGCAAGGTAAGAAAATGTCTTTATATCGTCGGCCTTTACGGCTTCGAGAATTTGTAAAGCCTGATCGTTCATTTACTTCTTTAGCCTGATAACTTTGCGCTCTGTTGCCCACTTGTCCAGAATATCGAAGATGTAGGCCTCGTTGATATCCTCTTTTTCGACGGCTTTTTTGAGAAGCTCGGAGGTCGCCTTGTAGGTTTCGAGAAGGGCGTCCATCCTCGCGTTTTCGGACTCGATCAGCTTTGCCAGCGTTTCGTTGCCATGCCGTATGGCGTCCAGCTTTTTGTAGTTTTCGGACAGCGACTCTGCGACATCCTTATTGATAAATTCGCTTACCTTCTGGACATTGGCGTTGTAGGTTTCAAGAGTCTTCTGAAGCTCGCGCACATTGTAGCTTCTTTTCTTTTCCTCGAGTATGGCGTCCAGCTTCCCGAGCTGCTCTTCCGCCCTTGCCTCCAGCTCGTTTACGGCTTTAAGTTTTTCCTCGATTTTTTCGAGCATCCCGACGAGGCGGGCGAAATCGGAGGTGTACTTGCCCGTAACCTTTACAAACTGGTCTATGCGCGCCGAAAGGTCGGAGGCGTCCTCTGCCTGCCGCGAGAGGTTCTTATAAATTTTCTCAAGGTTGCCCTGTATATCCCCCTCGAAGGCGGCGTTAAGCTTATCTATATCCTTCTTAAGAAAGTCGTAGGTCGAGGCAAACTCGTGAAGGCTCTCCTGAATGGGGCCGAGCAAATCCCTGTACGCCCTGAAAGCGTCTATCAGGGCTCTTACATCGTTGTCCATCTCTATCTCCTTATAGCGCGAAGTTTTTCTTTTATATCCTTTTGTTTATCTTTCAGGCGGTTAAGGTCGTGGGCCACGGTTTCGAGTATCAGCCGCTGCGCGGCTTCGTTACCCCTAACTTCATTATAATACTTTATGATGTCTATATCCAGCTGCCCGCCGCTGCCAAGGCTGGCGTCCACAAGCTCTGAGAGAGTGGCGTCCCCGGAAAGCTCAAACTGCCGCTTGGCGTCATCTGGGCGCCCGAGCTCCCAATATCGGATACCCGCTTCGCGGTAATTTCCCTCGCGAATATATTGCTCGAATATATCGATGTCCTGCAGCCGCAGCGTGCGCTCGAGGTCGTCCGAAATCTTGTTTGCGGCAAACCGGGCGTTGTCAAATTGCCCGAGGTTTATAAACTGCCTTACCCTCTCGACCATCTCTTCGAGGTCGGTTTCGACGGTGGCGGCAACCTTTGCGAGGGACTTTAAGGCTTCGGGCGCCGATTTTTGGGCGAAGTTTTCGCCGAAGAATTTGTCAAACAAGGGCGGGCTCTTCTTCTCGGCGACAAAGAGGTGGTTTTTCGCCCTCGACACGCCTACATAAAAGAGGTTGAAGTAATAGCGATATACGCTGTTTTCATCCGCCTTCTTGCGGTTAAGAAGTGTTCGCTCCAGAGTCTGCCACTTGTCGAGGTTATCCGAAAGAAGGTTATACAGTATTACCGTATCCCTTTCCAGGCCCTTTACTTCAGACACGGTGAGGATTTCCTGCCGCTTCAGTATTTTGCGAAGCTCCTCTTTCTCCCTGTGGCTTCCGACTATCACGGTAAAGTTGTCAAAATTCACAACTCCTTCTATGAAGCCCTTATCCTTCACAAAAACCGCCGAAGTTTCGGTGGCGGAATCGACGCATTCGCCTTTAAGGACAAAACTATGGGTGCCGAACTTCCCGATGTTTATCTGCCCCAGTTTGTCTATAATCTCGGCTATCTTTTTGGTGTTGCGGTAGTTGTTTTTAAGCTCGGCGACGGATACGGCATCCTTTTCGAACAAGAGGTTTTTCAGGTAGGCGAAGCTGAAGTAGGACGGGTTTATCATCTGAAGGGCGTCGCCCACGCAAAACAGCTTTCTTCCGATAGCCTTAAGCAGGCAGAGAGAAACCTCGGTCATATCCTGGACCTCGTCGGCTATGACTAAGGAGTATTTTTCTATTTTATCCGCCTTTTGCAACAGCCTCCTGCTCATGATGTTGTTATCGAGAAGCCCCTGCGAGGCAAGGTGGGAGGCGTAGTCCCTCGCGAGCGAGTAAATTATCTCGCACTCGGGGCGGTTGAAGCTGTCCTTTCGTTTTTCGGCGTACTCGTCGGGCGTAAGGATTTTTTGTGGGTTTTTGGGGTCGCAGCACCCGAGAATCATGCCGTAGATTTCCTTGAATATTACCTCGTGCGAAAGGTGGGATATCCTGTTCAGCTTGCCGGCGAGCTGGTGGTTTTTGATGTTGGCCGCGTATTTTTTGACGAAATAGCCCTCGTCGGCAACATGCGCCCTGCCCTCGTATCTGGCGTAAAGGTCTTCGATAAGGAAGTAATCTACCTTGTTTTCGAGGTAATCGCAGATGGATTCTATCTTTTCGATAATCTTTCCGTCGTCGTCGCGGACGGGGAAGGTTATGCCGAATTTTATCTCGACAGCCCGCTTGTGGTTTTTGTCGGCAAAAACAACCCGCCCTTCCTTGTAGTCGCTAACGAAGGCTTTAAGGTTTTTGACATATGTCCGGGCTCTTTCGCGGGTATCCAGCAGCAGCCCGCGCGAGTAGGTGGTGTAAAGGGTGCGCCCGTGATAGTCCCTGCTTGCCGTGAAAATAAGCTTGCTTATGCAGATGTTGGTCTTTCCGCTTCCCGCCACGCCCTGCACAAGCACATTCTTGTCCTCGGTTTCGACAATCCGCTTCTGCTGCTCGTTCAGCAGTGGAAAGTAAATCTTGTCCGAAAGCGAAAGGTTATATATCTTTCTGAAGTCGGCGGGATCGGCAGGCTGGCGGTCGGCAATCAGGCGGCAGGTAAAGGTTTTGTGCATGCGCATATACGCCGCGAAGGACTGGTCGTTGCTTCTTCCGCTGTTTTCCTTGTCGATGTAGCCGAAAAAGATTATGTCTTTGGGCTGAATGGGAAGGCCGCTGTCGGCCATAAACCCGAATTTAATAAAAAAGATGTGCTCGCCGTCGGTTGTCTGGATGCGGTAGCAGTCGGATATATCGGGCTTTTTGGGCGCGGCCATATCTTTGCCTTTAAGGGCAAGAATAAGCCCCTCGGCAATTTTGGATACGAATATGTCGCTGTCGGCAAAGCGGCGGGTTTTCTTAATAAAACCCTGCGTTTTGTGGATGCCGCATTCCGACGAAAGCACCGTTTGTAAAGTATTTACCTGAAACTCCGATACATCCATAAAGTTACACCGTATATGATTTTAACACAAACCGGCCGTTTAGAAAATGTCTTTTTTGTGATATCTCGCTGAACGGCGGGGTTCGGCAATAT
>DGDU01000036.1:0-2601 GCA_002385605.1 Christensenella sp. UBA3944 | reverse complement strand
TTATCGGTGTTCCAAAGGAAATTATGCACGAAGAAAGGCGTGTCGCGGCTATCCCCCAGACCGTGGCTAAGATGGTAGCGGACGGGCATACCGTTCTTGTACAGAAAGGCGCCGGCGAAGGCTCCTATTTCTGCGACGACGAATACAAGGCGGCGGGCGCCGTCATTATGGACGATGTAGCGGCGCTTTTCGAGAAGGCCGATGTCATACTGAAGGTTAAAGAGCCCCAGTTCAACGAGGACCTCGGCAAGCACGAAATAGACCTCATGCGCAAAGGGCAATACCTTATTACCTTCATACATCCCGCCAGCCCCGTTAACCACGAGATGGTAAAGAACATGGCAGCCAAAGGCATAATCGGCCTTACGCTGGACGGCATCCCCCGCATAAGCAGGGCACAGGAAATGGACGCTCTCTCCTCGATGAGCACCTGCGCCGGCTACAAGGGCATGATTATGGCAGCCGATGTGCTTCCCAAGTTCATACCCATGATAGGCTCCGCAGTCGGTATGATCAAACCCAGCAATGTGCTTGTTATAGGCACGGGCGTTGCCGGCCTCCGCGCGATAGCAACCGCCAAGGCTTTGGGCGCCGTCGTATATTCGGTTGACATCAGGCCCGACGCCAACGAGCAGGCCAAATCCTTGGGCGCCAAGATAATAGATTCGGGCGTACCCGTAGAAATCGCCGTAAGCCCCGACGGCAAGCACGCCAACAAGCTGCCCGAAGAGTGGCTTGCCAAAGAGCGCGCCAGCATCGCCGACGCCGTAAAGAACGCCGATATAGTATTCTGCTCGGCTCTCCTTCTCGGCAAGAAGGCCCCCTTGCTCATCACCGAAGAAATGGTAAAATCGATGAAGCCCGGCTCGACCATAGTCGATATCTCCATCGACCAGGGCGGCAACTGCGAGATTACTCCCGCGGGCACCATCGAAACCAGGCACGGCGTTGTGCTGCAGGGCATCAAGAACATACCCGGTATGCTTCCCACAAGCTCGACCTGGATGTTCTCGCACAACATTTATAACCTGTTCAAGTACCTCAGCAAGGACGGCACCATAAAGCTCGACCTCTCCGACGAAATCGTAAAGGGCATCCTTGTCTGCAAGGACGGCGAACTCGTCCACGAAGGCGCCAGAGAAGCCATGGGGCTCTGATAATACATAAATTAAATAGTTTTGCCAACAGACGCGCCCCTTTTGGGGCGCGGGCTATAAAAATAAACTTAAAAGGGATACAGCTATGACTACAACACAAATTATACTGCTGGGCGTATTTGTCGTATGCACGGTGGTAGGGTATTTCCTCATTAACAATGTGCCTAGCCTGCTGCACACCCCTCTGATGTCGGGTATGAACGCATTAAGCGGCGTAACAATTCTCGGCGCCCTTGTCGCTACCGCCGTCGCCGTAAGTTCCGGGATTAAAATCGTGGGCTACGTTTTCGGAAGCCTCGCCATTATCCTTGCCATGATTAATGTCGGCGGCGGCTTTTATGTCACCGACAAAATGCTCAATATGATTGTTAAAAAGAAGAAGGAAGGAGCGGACGGCAATGAATGATATCCTTTATTATGTATTAAGTTCCGTCCTCGTCCTTATGGTGCTTGCGGGAATTTACCTCATGAGCAAGGTAAAGCTCTCTTCATTGGGCAACAGAATTTCCGCCCTCGCGATGCTTGGCGGGATAATCGTCACCCTTTTCTATGCCAAAATAATAACCGTCCCCGTACTTTATATCGCCATGGCGATAGGCCTTATTGCGGGACTTGTGTTCAGTTCCCGCGTGAAGATGATACAAATGCCCCAGATGGTAGCCCTCCTCAACGGCCTGGGCGGCGCGGCAAGCGCCATAGTCGGGTGCTTTTCTCTTATGGGTATCGGCGCTGATATAAACGCCTTCTCTCTGGCGACCTCCGCCCTTGCAATCACAGTGGGTATGGTTACCCTCACGGGAAGCCTTGTCGCCGCGGGCAAGCTCCACAGGATTCTTCCCCAAAAGCCCATCGTGCTTAAGAGGCACCCCATATATACCATAGGCTTGCTGGCGGCAGTGCTTGTCCTTATAGTCTTATCTTCGATATATTCCGTTTCCAAAGACATAATGTGGGTGTTTGTCGTAACCAACCTGGTTGCTTCGGGCGCGTTCGGCGTCATATTCAGCATAAGGGTTGGCGGCGCCGACATGCCCATAACGATATCCCTTCTTAACAGCTTAAGCGGCGTGGCGGGCGCCATCGCGGGCCTTGCCATAAACAACCTTCTGTTGGTTGCCGTAGGCGGCATCGTGGGCGCGAGCGGATTATTGCTCACACAGATTATGTGCCGCGCGATAAACAGAAGCCTTCTCGATATCCTGCTCGGTACCAACACCAAGGCCAGGCGCCAGCCCAAAAAGGAAGCGGGAGAAGCGGCAGAAGCTCAGGCTAAAGAAGAGCCGGAAAACCAAAAACCCGCAGAAAGGAGCCCTTCCGAGATACTTTCGGGAGCCAAAAATGTTATTATCGTTCCCGGATACGGTATGGCGATAGCGCAGGCGCAGCATCTTGTAAAGAAGCTGGCCGATAAACTTATTGAAAGCGGCGTAAAGGTAAAATACGC
>DGDU01000002.1:15646-15934 GCA_002385605.1 Christensenella sp. UBA3944 | reverse complement strand
GAGGGGCTTGGTGTCGCCTTCGGCGTTGGAGAGCTGTTCGAGTTCGCCGCCGCCGCTGAAGAACTCATTAAGGTCGAATTTTACCTTGTAGGCGGTGTTGGCCGGAACTTCCATGCCGAGCATAGCGTACAGACCGGCAAGGTCGAATACAAGATACTCGGACTCGGCGTCATACTTGGCGGCAAGCTGGGCCGTTACACCGTTGATGGTGGCTTTGGCATAGGCAGCTGCGCCGGACCAGTCGTCGATAGCAAATTTACCTGTTTCGTCATCATAAGAAATGACGAT
>DGDU01000002.1:0-15566 GCA_002385605.1 Christensenella sp. UBA3944 | reverse complement strand
TCGGGTACCACATAAGCGTCTATGGTAGCCGCAAGGTCTTTAGCGCCTACAGCGAGTTCAAGCGAAAGCTTGATGGCGGCTTCGCCGACATTGTCGGGCATGGCGGAGGGCTTAAGTTCGGTAGCGGCCTTAGAGGCGTTCTGAGCGGAGAAGTCCTTGATACCGAAGGATACGGTTATAGCGTCGTAGCTCTCACCCTCGTAGGTGTAGGCTTCCCTCGAATAGGTGAGGCCAATCTTGGAGAGCGTTCCGCCGGAGATAGCGAAGTCGATATCGATCTGGGGAGCGTTGTCCATGGGAACGAGGCTGTAAGAGGGCACATTTCTGCCGTCTATATTAACTTCGTCGCCTTTCTTAAGCTCGAGGCCGAGGATTATGGGAGCTATGGTCTGGATGATACCGACATAGTCAGAGATGCCTTCGCCGTTAAGGATCTCGGTGAGGTTGATGCCCAGCTGGGAAATAAAGCCGGTAACTTCGGAAAGAACGAGGGACACGGTGTAGTCGCCGTCGATCTTGCCCGTATCGATATCATAGGTCGAGGGAACCTTAAGGGTGGCAAAATCCATACCCTCGAGCATGGCCGACAGTTCTATGTAAGAACCGGCGAGGTCATACAGGGGGGTCTGGCCGAGCGTGGAAAGGGCGTCCTTAATGAGGCCGGGCAGCTTGCTGAAGAATGTATATACGAGTTCGTCATCTTTGC
This sequence comes from Christensenella sp. UBA3944, assembly GCA_002385605.1. GTDB lineage: Bacteria > Bacillota > Clostridia > Christensenellales > DTU072 > Firm-09. The sequence goes on along the minus strand of DGDU01000002.1, from coordinate 14,860 downwards.
CTTGGCTCAGTTTTACCCAGTTGGTTGTGTCGTTGGTGAAGGTTTCACCGATGTAAACGACATCGCCTGCGGCATAAACGCTGAGAACGGGCGCCATCGCGCCGGCTTCGTCCTTGGCCCTGAGTTCAACAAGGCCGCCGTTCTTGCTCTCGGTATTCTCGTCGAAAGTACCTTTTACGGCAAGCTCGTAGCTGGCGTCGTTTACATTCAGGTAGAGTGTCGCCTGATAGTAAGCGGCGGTGTCTACATTAGCTACGCTGTAAATAGCCTTATCCGCGCCTTCAACCAATATCTCCAACACATCCGATAGCTGAGCTTCCGTGACTGCAGGCGGAGGGGGAGGAGCGGGAGGCTTGGGCGGGTCTTTCTTGTTGCACGCGAAAGCGGTCAACAGGATAACCAAAGACATCATCACAACCAAAACGGTTATTATTGTCCTTCTTTTCATTTTTACCTCCAAAAAAAACTTTTTGTAATTGCAATTATACCTTTTAATACATAGGTTGTCAATACCCAAATTTCCTCTAAATTTTGGCGATTTTGGCGTAATTTTTGTTCCTCCGCCCGCTGTTTGCCGTATATCTTGCTGAATTTCCGCCTGATTCACATCACTTTACCCGTAACTACACGGTATATTCACCGAAAATGTTAAATATTTCCTTTTTATTTACCTCGAGTATGCAAAAAAGCCGTTACGCTTACTATGTAACGGCCATATAAACTTAATAGTATTCTGATTTGCGGGCAAAACCGCTATTGAAGCCGCAAAATCGCGCCTACTCTCCTTTTTCTTTTATTGCTTCAAGTACCGCTTCCGCCAATTGGTCGGCGCAGGAAGTCTTTCGGAAGCCGCAGGTTATGCCTTTCAGCTTTTTTACGATTTCGTCGGGAGGAAGCCCCTCTACCAGAGCCGAAACGGCTTTAAGGTTGCCGTTGCAGCCTCCCGCAAAGCTTACATTATGAACTACCCCGTCGTCGTAATCAAACTCAATCCTATAACTGCAAGTGCCTTTTGTCCTATATGAATATCTCATCTCAATAAACCTCAATCCCGCATATGCGATATAGCCCGCTTAATTTGCGGCGGGTATTTGCCAAGCTAAAAGCAAGGCGTCGGCCTTATTTTGCAAACCCTATGGCGTCCTCCACGGGCATCGAGAATATTACGCCCTGCCCGGGGGTCTTAAGGCCTGCCTTCTGCGAGATTTCCTCCATTATGGCGCGCCTCAAACCGTGCTCGACGACAATAAGAACTACTTCCTTCTCGGATTGGAAGGAGATACCGAAAAACTTCTCCACCTCTCCTGCCGTGCCCCTGCCGTAGATTATGGTACCGCCTTTCGCTCCTTTCGCCCTGGCTGCGTCCATTACCTCGTCCGCGTGCCCTCTGTTTACCACCGTTATTATCAAATCCATATTACTCCTCCACCTTGCCCATACAGTAATTCAAAAGGCGCTTGCCGCCTATACTGTTTATGTTTACCGTAAACGCCACTCCCTGCCCCGGCTCACCTATGCCCATCTCGTCGTGCAGCGCGCCGAATACATCTCCCACAAGGTCTTTATTTATTATCGTAATTATTACATCCTTCTTCGTATCGCCAAGCCCCAATAAGTTTTGCCACTTGGCGGTCGCAGTTCCGTGGGCGGGCAACACAAAGCTTGCCATTATGTTTTTCGCCCTAAGCTGCTCTATTATCTTCTCGCTCTTGCCCCTGTTTACGATAATTATCATGCACTTTACGGGACAACCCGCAGGACAGCTATCGCTCATGACGCGTCTCCTTTTCCTTTTTTATCTTAGCAACCGGCTTCGCCGCCGTCTTATTTATTGTACCTATGACTTCGGCGATATCAATCTTTTTGCCGTTCTTTGCTTTATTATCCGAAATTTGGGCTTCCGTTTCGGTGGTTTCGGGATTATCGAAATCGATTATTCCGTCGTCATCATCCGCGACAACGGGCGCGGGCCCGGCTTTGCGCCCGGAGATTATACCTAATATTTGTATGGCAATAAAAGGCGTCATGGTTATTAAAGCTATAACGCCGAAAGCGTCGGTTACGACATTTCCGCCCGCCGCCAGAGTGGCGCCTATCGTAAGCGGTAAAATGAATGTCGCCGACATCGGGCCGCTTGCGACGGCTCCGCTGTCGAACGCAATCGCGGTAAAAATCTTAGGCGAGAAAAAGGTCAGCGCCATGGCTATAAGGTAGCCCGGTACAACGATATACCATATGCTTATGCCGGTAAGCACCCTTATCATGGCGAGCCCTAGCGCGCCCGCCACCCCTGTCATTATAAAGACAAGAACCCTGCCCTTTTTTATGGTGCCGCCGCTTATTTCGCCCATCTGATTCATAAGCACATGAACCGAAGGCTCGGCGACAACGGTAAAGAAACCTATAAGCACGGCGACGGGAAGCATAACCCATTTGTATTTAAGCGTAACGGTAGCTCCCAAAGCCATACCCGCCGGGGCAAACCCGACATTTACGCCCGTAAGGAAAAGCACCAGCCCCGCAAACACGATCACGAAGCCTATGGCGAACTTTAGCAGGCTGCTTTTGGAAAGCCTGAGCCTCGCAAAATTATATATCAATATAAAAGCCATAACGGGGGAAAGAGCTATTGCCACCTGCCCCATATATTCGGGCATGGCCCTAAGGTAAGGCATGATTATTCCCGGCTGCAAAGCGGGGATGTCATACGCGTCCGAAGGCATAGCCGCGCCGCCCGCGATTATACCCATTATCATTACGGCGATCATCGGCCCTACCGCGCAAAGGCTGACGATACCGAAGTTGTCGTCCATTTCGCTGCCTTTCTTGGTTGCGGCGACACCTATACCGAAGGCCATTATGAAGGGCACGGTAATCGGCCCTGTTGCAACTCCGCCGCTGTCCAGCGCCAGGGGGAAAAACTCGGCGGGCACAAAGATGCCGAGAATCAATATCACCGAATAAGATACTATCATTAAGATGCGGTAAGGGATTTTGAATATTATCCTAAGTATAGCTAGCGTAAGGAATACGCCCACCCCGACACCCACGAAGATAATAAGCGCATAGTTGTTTATCGTATCGGGAAGAAGGCCAGCAAGCACCATAAGCGAGGGCTCGGCGACAATTATCAGCACGCCCAGCAAAAAGCATATGCCTATAACCAGCCATGATTTTTTTGTTTTAATTATGTCGGCGCCTATCAGGTTGCCGGCTTCCACCATCGAAATGTCGGCGCCCATATTGAACAGCGCCATGCCGAGTATAAGAAGGATTGCCCCTACCGTAAACTGAAGTAAGGTTTCGGCCGTAAAATCGCAAACCGCCCATCCCAAGACTATAACCGTTAACGCCACGGGCGCTACCGACTGGGCAGATTCTTTGAGTTTTAGCAGTAAATTCTTCAATTATGTACCTCTGGCCTTTTTCCGATGCTTTGATTATTATTCCATACGGCGGGAAAAAAGGCAAGCGAAAGCGCCGCCATAAAAAAACGGCCGGACTTTTTCCGGCCGTTTTGACAAAAAATCGGTCCTTTTCTTAATCGTACGGTTAACTCAACTCGAACATTCCCATATTCAGCTGATAATACCTGCCTTTTTGGTTTATCAGGCTTTCGTGGTTGCCTCTTTCGATTATCTCGCCGTTCTCGATAACCAGTATAGCGTCGGCGTTGCGCACGGTGGAGAGGCGGTGGGCGATTATAAACACCGTCCTGCCCTGCATAAGCCTGTCCATGCCCTTTTGTATAAGCCACTCGGTGCGGGTGTCTATCGAGCTTGTCGCCTCATCCAGAATGAGAACGGGCGGGTCTGCCGCCGCAACGCGGGCTATGGCAAGAAGCTGCCTCTGGCCCTGCGAGAGGTTGGCGCCGTCGGCCGTAAGCACGGTATCGTAGCCCTCGGGAAGGTGGGAGATAAAGAAGTCGGCGTTGGCGAGCCTTGCCGCCTCGTAGACTTCCTCGTCGGTGGCGTCGGGGCGGCCGTAGCGGATGTTCTCTTTAACCGTGCCCGTAAACAGGTGGGTATCCTGAAGAACCATGCCCAAAGAACTTCTCAAGTCGTCCTTCTTTATCTTGTTGATGTTTATGCCGTCGTAGCGGATCTTGCCGTCGGGAACATCGTAAAATCGGGTGAGAAGGTTGGTGATTGTAGTTTTGCCCGCGCCCGTCGAGCCCACAAGAGCAATCTTTTGCCCGGGGTGGGCGTAAAGGGATATATCCTTCAAAACCGTCTTGTTTTCCTCATAAGAGAAGGTCACGGACTCGAAGCGGATATCGCCTTTAAGCTCGGTATAAGTCAGCGTGCCGTCCTTGTGCGGGTGCTTCCATGCCCATCTGCCCGTGGGCTTTTCGCTTTCGGTTATGTTGCCCTCTTCGTCTATAATCGCGTTAACCAAGGTTACATAGCCCTCGTCCTTTTCGGGTTCGGCGTCCATAAGGTCGAATATCCTCTCGGCGCCGGCAAGCGCGAGCAGAATTCCGTTGAACTGCTGAGCCGCCTGCCCGATAGGGGAGGATAGCTGCCTCGAATACTGCATAAAGGCAATAAGGGTGGCTATGCCGGCGGCGTAGCTCCCTAGCGCGCCGTTCAGAACAAGGTAAGAGCCTATTATAGCCACAGAGGCGTACAGCAGATAGGAAAGGTTGCCCATTATAGGCATAAGCGAGTTGGCGTAGGCGTTGGCGGCGGTGGCGTTATTGCAAAGCTCTTCGTTAAGCCCGGCGAAGCCTTCCTTAACCTTTTTTTCGTGGCAGAACACCTTTGTTACCTTCTGCCCCTCGATATATTCTTCTATATAGCCGTTAACCTTGCCTATGGCTGCCTGCTGCTTTATAAAGTAGCTGCCGCTTTTCTTGGCTATCCTGCCCACCGAAATGAGCATTAAAGCAAGCATGCCCACCACGAATAAGGAAAGCTGCCAGCTTAGGATAACCATCATCGTGAACATCGCAACGACGGTTATGCAGGAAGAAAACAACTGGGGTATCGCCGAAGCGACAAACTGCCGCAGAGCCTCGGTATCGTTTGTATAACGGGACATTATCTCGCCGTGGGTGCGGGTGTCGAAGTATTTTACGGGAAGCCGTTCCATCTTCTCGAACATCTCGTCCCTTATCGAACGCATGACGCCCGTCACGACATTTATCATCAGCCGTTCCTGCGTAAACACGGCGACAATGCCCACGGCATATATGCCTATCAGCGAGCCTATGGCCTGGATAAGGTCGGCGGAGGTCGCCAGCCCTTCCCTTACATTTATCACAAGCTCAAGGATTATCTTTATATAGAATGTGCCGGCGACATTGGCGGCGATGGAGAGTATAAGCCCTACGAGGGCGAATATGGCCGAACCTTTATACTTTCCGATATAAGAGAATATCCTCAGCAGGGTTTTGGCGGGGTTTTGCACTTTTACGGGGCCTGCATGGTTTGCCATATTACTCCACCCCCTTTTGCTGGGACTCATATACCTCCCGGTATATGGTGTTTGTCGCGAGCAGCTCTTCGTGCCTGCCTATCGCGTCTATGCGCCCGTCGTTCATCACTATTATTTTGTCCGCTTCTTTAACGGTATTAATCCTCTGGGCGATTATGATAACCGTCATACCTTTCAGCTTGGTCCTCAAGCCCTCTCTTATTTTGGCGTCGGTAGCCGTATCGACCGCGCTGGTGCTGTCGTCAAGAATCATAATCTTGGGCCTCTTAAGTAGCGCCCTCGCTATGCAAAGCCTTTGCTTTTGGCCGCCCGACACATTTACGCCGCCCTGCCCCAGGTAGGTATCGTAGCCGTCGGGAAAGCTCCTAATAAAAGCGTCCGCCTGGGCTATGCGGCAGGCCTCGGCGATCTCCTCGTCCGAGGCGTTCTCGTCGCCCCATTTGAGGTTTTCCTTTATCGTGCCCGAGAACAGCACATTTTTCTGCAGCACGACGGCGACGGCGTCCCGCAGGTTTCTGAGGGTATATTTATCGACGGGCTTGCCGCCCACAAGAATTTCGCCCTTCTGCACATCGTACAGCCTGGGGATAAGCTGCACAAGTGAGGTTTTGGCAGAACCTGTGCCGCCTATTATTCCCACCGTTTCGCCGGCGTTTATCTTAAAGTTGATATCGTTAAGGACATAATTGTCGCTCTTGTTGTAGCTGAAGCAGACATCCTTGAATTCCACCGAGCCCTCGGCAACCTTTAAGGAGGGATCGGCGTGCTCGTCCGAGATATCGGGAGCCTCGTCCAGAACCTCGACTATCCTCTTTATGGAAGCCTTGCTTATAACAAGGTTTATGAGGATCATGCCGATAAGCATAAGCGACATCAGGATTTGCTGCACATAGCCTATAAAGCTCGAAAGCTGCCCTTCGGTCATAGTGCGGGAGATAACAAGGTTTCCGCCGAACCACAATATGGCAAGCAGGCAGGCGTAAATGCAGAACATAAACAGGGGCAAGCCGAACACTACCACCTTTTCTGCCTTAAGCTGCGCCCTTTGCACGGCGGCGGAGGCCTTGCGGAACTCCTCTGTTTCGTGGTTTTCGCGCACAAAGGACTTTACCACCCTTATGGCGATAAGGTTTTCCTGCACCTTGCTGTTCATTTCGTCAAACTTCTTGAACATCTTCTCGAACAGCGGGAAGCCGAACTTTATAAGTATAATCATCGCTATGGCAAGAATGGGTATTGCCGCGACAAATATCACCGCGAGCTTTGCGTTAAGCGTAAACGCCATAATAATGCTTACGGTAAGCATAAGGGGGGCCCTTACGGCTACCCTTATGACCAGCATATATGCAAACTGTACAAAGTTTACATCGGTGGTAAGGCGGGTAATAAGGCTGCCCGTCGAAAACTTGTCGACATTGTAAAACGAAAAGTCCTGCACCTTGCCGAACACCCTTGCGCGGATATTCTTTGCAAATCCCGCGCTGCCTTTAGCCGCGAGGCGGGCAGAAAGCACGCCGAAAAACAGCGACAGCGCCGCGCAGGCTATCATAACGCAGCCAAAAATTATAACATTCCTAATATTATTCTTACTGATGCCCTCGTCCACAATAAAAGACATCAGGTAGGGAATGGCTACCTCAAGCGCCACTTCTATGGCGACAAATAACGCCGCCAAAGCCGAGGGGCGCTTGTACTCCCCTACCGAGGAGGCCAGTTTTTTTATCATATAGTGTTAATCTCCTAAAGCGGTAAAATCTGAATCTCCTATTCCCCCAGCAAGACTTCTTTGCCTGTCTTGGCCGACTCGTAAATCGCGCAAAGAATCTTTATCATGTTAATCCCCTGGTCTATGGTGTAGTTTGGGCTTTCCTTGCCGCGGATAACATCGGCAAAGTGCCTTATGTTTATGGCGTGCCCGTTGCCGTTATGTATAAGCTGCCTTATCCTGTCGATAGTTGTCTTAATAAAGGGTGCCTTGCGGGCGCCATATATGGTATATGCCCCGTTTTTCCAGATCGCGCCTTTCTTTGTGCCGCGAAGCTCTACAAACCTTGTTTCGGCGGGTATGTTGGAAGCCCAGCTGAACTCTATCTGCAGGCTTGCCCCGTTGTCGAACCTTATGTAGCCCATCGCGAGGTCCTCGACATCAAAGATACCGTCTTCTTTTGCCTCGCCGAAGGAACTGTGTACCGAGTCGGCCTTGTCGGTGTTTTCGGCAAACTTGGTATAGGCCGCGCCGCTCACCGCCACCGCCTTGGGGTTGCCCATAAGGTAGATGGCAAGGTCTATCATGTGCACGCCGAGGTCGATAAGGGGGCCGCCGCCGGACTGAGCTTTTGTTGTAAACCAGCCGCCCTTGCCCGGTATGCCTCTAACCCTCACCCAGCCGCAGCGGGCGGCGTAAATGTCGCCCAGCTCGCCGGCGTCTATCTTAGCCTTAAGCTCTCTGGAAGAGAGGTGCCAGCGGTTGTTTCTCATAACCATCAGGCGCTTGCCGCTTCTCTTTTCGGCCTCCGCCATCTTTAACACTTCGGCTACGCTCACGGCGTCGGGCTTTTCGCAGAACACATTGCAGCCCTTGTCCAAAGCGTATACGGCAACCTCCGAGTGCAGGTAGTTTGGCGTGCATATATCCACTACATCGGGTTTTTCGGTATCTATCAGCTCTTTATAATCGGTGTATCTGCCGATTTTATGCCCTATAAGCTCCTCGGCCATATCGAATTTTGCGGGGTTTATATCGCAGCCCGCTATAATTTCGGCTCCTTCAACCGACAGCCAGGCGGGTATATGAGCGGTACGGCAGATGCCTCCGAGGCCCACTATGGCTACTCTGATTTTTTCCATAATTGCTCCTTATATTTCGGTTTTTATGACATTTTTTTCGGCGATGGACTTAAATCCCGCCTCCATTATCTTCATGCAGCGCATGACGCTCTCGTGGGATACAAGCAGGGGCTCGCCCTTCCTGACCGTGTTATAGAACCCCTCATAAAAGGCGGGCTTTCTGGGAGGGGCGTCCTTTTTCTTAAGCCGCACGGTGCGTATAGTGCTCTTGCTTCTGTCTGCCATCGTCTTTGTGAAGCCGTTGCCGGCGTCTATGCCCTTGTTCTTGCGGTCGAACCTCTCGCGCACGATAACCATCTTGCCGCGGCTGTTCCAGCTCTTTACGATGCCCGTGCCGTTGGTGCCGAAGATTTTCCAGCGAGGGTAAGGCTTGAAATCGTTGGTGTTTATTACTATATGCCCCTCGGTGCCGTCGGCGAAATCCAAAAACATATCTATTCCGTCGTCTACATCAAACCCGTATACGAAGTCGGCCCTGCAGCTTACCGCCACAACGGGGCTGTCTATGGCGTTAATGAGCTGGTCTATGAGGTGCACGCCCCAGTCCCAGAGCATTCCGCCGCCCTTGGACTTATCCTTGCGCCAGGCGCCCGGCAGCCCGTGCGAGGACGATACATCGGATATTATCCTGTATACCTTGCCCATCTCGGGGCAGTTCATAATATATTTGGCCTTAAGATAGTCTCCGTCCCACCTGCGGTTTTGGTGTACGGTAAATATTACTCCGTTTTGGTTGGCCGCGTCAATCATTCTTTGCAAACTTTCGCTTCCCAGGGTGACGGGTTTTTCGCAGATTATGTGCTTTTTTGCCGCCGCAGCCATCAGCGTGTAATACTCGTGCGAGTCGTTGGGGGTTGCGATAAGCACCGCCTCCACTTCCTTGTCCGCCATGAGTTCCCCGGCGGACTCATACGCCTTAAGCCTCCACAGGGTTGCCCTCTTGCGGGCCTCGGGGTCGATGTCGTATGCGCCAACCACATCTATGTAGCCGCTAAGCGCCATTCTTACGCGGTGCCAATGCCCCATGCCGCCGTAGCCTATTATGGCAAGCTTGATTTTGTCCACGGCCTCACGCCTTTTCATTCCTTATACCCTCCAGGTATTTGAGTACGGCTTCCATGTTGGCCTTGCTGCCCTTCATAAACGGCAGAAGATGCGAGCAATGGGAGTCGCCCTTCATCGAAGCTATATATGTTTGAGCCTTTACTCCGCAGGCCTCCAGCTTTTCCTTCATCGCCTCGACCTGCCCGCCGCAGAAGCTGTCCCTTTCGGCGGCCGAGATAAACACCTCGCACCAATCCTTATTTACAAAGTTTAAGACATTCGAGCTTTGCCTCTCGGGGAACTCGTAGCCGTAGCCCCTGAACTTAGTCCCGAAAACGCAGTTTGTAATATCGGTGGAAATCCCGAGCGGCGTCTTTTTGGTAAAGCACTTCTCGAGATTGAACGGCGCGCAGAAGGTAAGCAGCGACCTTATTTTCTCGCCCGTGTATTCGGGAAGGTTGAGCATCGCACGAAGCTCGGGGCTGAAGGTTGCCGCCGCGGCGTGCGCGGCGTAGTACCCGCCCGCCGAGTCGCCCGAAAGCACTATCTTTTTGGTGTCAATGTTGTATTTATCCTTAAGCGTGTTTACGAAGTTAAGGGCGTTTATGACATCCTCGGTCGGCGCGGGGTATGTATATTTTGGGGCGAGCCTGTAGTTCACATTAACGACAAACCAGCCGTTGGAGGCTATTAGCCTTGCAATACCGCTTCTGTACTTTTTGTCGCCGCAGACAAACCCGCCGCCGTGCACATTGACAAAAACGGGAAGGGGCTTATCGCTCGGGGCATAATAAATGTCCGCCTTTGTGAACTTGCCGAAGCGCCCGTCAAACACAAGGTTTCTCTCAACCTTCACGCCCGAAAACCTTTTATAGTTTCTCAGAGGATGGTTGAATATGTCGCTAATCTTGAAAAAAACCCTGGAACTATGCATGCTTTCTCCCTTATAAAGCCCGGAAGTGTGGCTCCCGGGGCTCTTCTATTAAATGAGAATATGTATTTGCATTATACTAGTTTAATAAAAAAATGTCAATGAACATAATCAATCGGCTGCCTGTATCAAATCGTAAACCTCTTCTCCGCCCAGCTGACGAATACCGCGGCAAAACACCAAATATAAACCCTCTATCGGTTAAAATTAGCGGAATAATAAAGCTGTCCGTGCACGGACAGCTAAGAGGGCCGGGAGATTTTCCGATGTATGGTGTATTGTCATAACTATTCTTATGACCGCTTTCTGCCCCTAATACATAATACTAATTTCGCGCCCCGATTGTTACCCTTTACGCCCTTATAGCCTGCGCGCCAAACTGTTTTTCGCGGCTTTTTATATATCTTTTAAAGCGCAAAAAAAGATTTTACGGGGCAAAAAAAGTGTTGCGTTTGGCGTAATTTGGGGGTATACTGTATCATGAGGAATGTTTGGGTTCTACCTGTTTTTGCGTTCCCCAGATTGTCTTAGGAGTATGCCTTATGGATTTCTTGGTTAACGGCGTCGTAGAGTTGTTCTCGGGCGACGGCTGGAAAATGATTGTCATGTGGGCGGTAGGCATATTGCTCATTTATCTCGCGATCAAAAAGGATATGGAGCCCGCTCTCCTTCTTCCCATGGGCTTTGGCGCCATTCTCGTCAACCTGCCCTTCTCGGGCGCGATAGGAGCCGAGGGAATACTGGATTGGCTGTTCGATCTCGGTATCGGCCAGGCCGAAGCCTTCCCCCTGCTTCTCTTCATCGGCATAGGCGCGATGATAGACTTCGGGCCCCTGCTTTCCAACCCCAAACTGCTGTTCTTCGGCGCGGCCGCTCAAGTGGGCATATTCATAACGATAATACTTGCCTCGCTTATAGGCTTCAATCTCGCCGACGCTTCCTCGATTGGCATAATCGGCGCGGCGGACGGCCCCACTTCGATTTTGGTAGCCCGAACCTTTAAAAGCGGATACCTGGGAGCCATAATGGTGGCGGCGTACTCGTATATGGCACTGGTGCCCATAATCCAGCCCATGGCTATCAAGGCGGTAACCACAAAGAAGGAGCGCGCCTTGCATATGCCCTACAGCCCCGCTACGGTAACCAAGACGACCAAGATAATCTTCCCCATCGTGGTAACCGTTATAGCAGGCCTCATCGCCCCCGCTTCGGTCTCCCTCGTCGGTATGCTTATGCTCGGTAACCTCATACGCGAGTGCGGCGTTCTGGACAACCTCTCAGAGACCGCCCAGAAGACGCTGGCAAACCTCATTACCCTGCTTCTCGGCGTGACGATTGCCGCCTCGATGAAGGCGGACCAATTCGTCAGATGGCAGACCCTCGCTATTATGGGTCTCGGCCTGTTTGCCTTTGTGTTCGACACGATAGGCGGCGTGCTGTTTGCAAAACTCGTAAATGTGTTCCTTCCCCAAAGCAAGAAGATAAATCCCATGATCGGCGGGGCGGGAATATCGGCGTTCCCGATGTCGGCGAGGGTTATACAAAAGCTCGGGCTTGAGGCCGACCCCACCAACCACCTTTTAATGCACGCGGTTGGCGCCAATGTTTCGGGGCAGGTTGCCTCGGTTGTAGCGGGCGGCATTATACTTTCGATCGTGCCCGCGATGCTCGGTATTTAAGGAGGTAATAATATGAATACTATGCTTTCAGCTTTTGCCGATAACCTTAAAAATACCGTTAAAGCGCTGGATATTACATGGAAAGGGATGCTTGGCATATTCCTTGTTATAGGCATAATTTATATCGTCGTCACAGTGTTGAACATAGTTACGGTCGAGGATAAGAGAAAGGCCGTGGCGCAAAAAATCAAAGGGTTCTTCAAGAAAAAATAGCGCGGATTCAGTAACGCGAAGGGGCTGTCACAGACAGCCCCTTAGTATTTTCAGCGGACGAAATATAACATTTTTCGGCAAGTTGCGGCAATTTTCGCATATCAAAATTTTAATAAAAAACGGCCAAAAAATGCAAAACTGCGTAGTTTTTAATATACTTAAAGGGAAGGCGGGAATCCTGCCGTTTTATGCCGTTATTTGTCGATTGAAGCCTTCCCGTTTTCGATTTGCCGATATTTGCCGAAATATGTCGCTTGGGCGGGCTGTAATCCCTTAGTTTATCTTGAGCTTTTCGAGCGCCTTGTCGAGAAGGTCGGACTTGTCGAGCTTCTTCATCACGATGTACAGGGCGGCAAAGAGGGGCACCGACAGCACCGCGACGGGGATGAGGATTATGAGCATATCCCGGTTGAAGCCGGTCGACAGCCCGAAGAAGGAAGCCAGGCGCATGAAGCCGAAATCGGCAAAGAATACGGCGACGAAGGCGCCGGCGAGGGCGAGGATAAGGACAACCCTGACAAAGTTGAAGGGGTAGGAGATTTTGGCGATGTAGCACAGCCCGAGAAGGAAGGTAACTATCGTGCACATCGTCGAGACATCGTCTGAGGTTATGGTGTCGGGGAACAGCCTTGAGGCGAGAGAGATTGCCACAACCGCAGCCGCGACGGTGAGCGAGGCGGGGAAGGAGTTGCGTATTACCTTATTGAAGAATTTGCCCGTGATGATTTCTTTGTTGGGCTCCAGGGCAAGGATATAGGACGGCACGCCTATAGTAAGCGTGCCTATAATCGTGAGGTGCTTGGGCTGGAAGGGAAGCTCCGCCGAAAGAAGCATAAACACAAGGGCAAACAGGAAGGAGTACCCCGTTTTTACAAGGAACAGCGAAGCCGAGCGCTCGAGGTTATTTATGCTTCGCCTGCCCTCGGCGACTACCTTGGGCATAGAGGCGAAGTTGTTGTCTAAAAGCACGAGCTGGGAGACATTCTTCGCGGCGTCGCTTCCGCTTGCCATGGCGACCGAGCAGTCCGCCTCTCTTAAGGCGAGGACATCGTTAACGCCGTCGCCCGTCATGCCCACAACCTTGCCCTGCGCTTTTAGCGCCTTGACTATCTTAAGTTTTTGGTCGGGGGTAACCCTGCCGAACACCTTGTATTTGCCCACGGCCTCGTTAATATCTTCGTCCGTTTTAAGAGTGGCGGCGTCCACATAGCTGTCGGCATCCTGCAAGCCCGCCCTCTGGGCTATGCATTTTACGGTTAGCGCGTTGTCGCCCGAGATTATACGGATGTCGACGCCCTGCTCGGCGAAAAACCTTAAGGTATCGGGGGCTTCTTTGCGGATTTTGTCCGAAAGCACTATCGTCCCGAGAAGCTTTGCCGCCCCGGGCAGCTTGTTTTCTTTTATCGCGCCTTTGAAGCCGGCGAGTACCAATACGCGGTTGCCTTTTTCGGATTCTTTTTTTATAAACGCCGCCGTCCTAGCGCCAACTTTATTAAGAACGGTTTCCGCCGCCCCTAAGGCGTAGACGGTATTCCCGAACGAGGCGGCGCTCCACTTTCTTTGCGAGGAGAAGGGGACAGCCGAGTCGGCCCGCGCCGTTACTTTTATATCTTTGGTATATTCTTTAATCGCGTTCGCCGTGGGATTGGCGTCGCCCGTGGCTTCGAGAAGGTTTTTGGCTATCGATAAAAACTCTTCCTCCCCGATTTTGGGGTCTATTGAGAGGACTTCCATGTTGCCCTCGGTTATCGTGCCCGTTTTGTCCAGGCAAAGCACATTTATTCGGGCAAGGGACTCGGCGCAGTATAAGTCCTGCGCGTAGGTTTTGTGCTTGGCAAGCCTTATGACGCTAACGCAGAACACGGCAGAGGTGAGAAGCATTAAGCCGCTGGGTATCATACCGATAAGCGTGCCTATTACGGTGACTACGGTGTCGTTCAGGGCGTTGCCGTGCCCCCAATACTTTACCCCGAAAAGGGCAAACCCCAAAGGTATGATTATGAAAGCCATGAGCTTTATAAACCTCGACAGCGCCTTGTAAATCTCGCTGTTGTTGGGCTTTATGTACTTCGCGCCCGCAGAAATTTTGGTTGCATAGTTGTCTTTGCCTACCCTTATTACGCGGGCCAGGGCGTTACCCGATACCACAAAGCTTCCCGACAAAACCTCGTCGCCCTTTGCCTTGGGTATGGCGTCGGGCTCGCCCGTGATCAGGGATTCGTTAACTTCTACGGAGCCTTCTATAAGCTCGGAGTCGGCGCAAATCTGCCTGCCCGCGGAAAGTATAACAAGGTCGTCCATGACGATGTCTTTTAACGCAATATCCTCTTCTTTGCCGCCTCTCAGGACGGTTACCTTTGGCGCCGAAAGAAGGGACAACTTGTCTATCGTGCGTTTCGCGTTAAGCTCCTGCGCTATCCCTATTATGAGGTTTACGAATATGACGCCGAGAAAGCCGAAGTTGGAGATGTTAGAAACCTTGGGTTTCCCGCCCTCGTAATCCATAAAGAATAATAGAATTATCGCAAACGCTAAAAACAGGAAGTTAAAAAAGGTAACGATGTTTGTCCTGAAAATCCGGGCGACGCTCTTTGTCTTTATATTCTGGTCGCCGTTAACCTTGCCCTCGGCTATCCGCTTCTGAATCTCCTCGGGAGAAAGCCCGTTATACCCTGCATATCTTTCGGAATCCATATATCCTCCAAAG
>DGDU01000040.1:4776-11350 GCA_002385605.1 Christensenella sp. UBA3944 | reverse complement strand
ATAAGAGACAGCTACAACACCAGGGCAAAGTACGAGGCGCTCGGTAAGGATGCCGACGAAGAGCTCGACAACGCCATAGCCGCCCTCACCACCAACCCCAACTCCGAGTGGAACAGGTATAAGAATTCCGCCGAATACAAAGAGTTCTACGGCAGCGACCTTTCCGATGTCAAAAACGCCAAGCGTTACTACATAACCCCCGAAAGGCTCGACAGGATACTAGGCGTCCTGGGCGCGAACATCAGCGAATACGCGAATATTATTAAGACTATCCTTAATACGATCGCAAGCGGTTTGCTCCCCGAAGGGCTTCTGGACAGCATTAACGCCAACCTCGACCTCGAAACGGTTATCAATCTGGCTGCCGCCCTCAACCTCAATATAGACGAGAGCACCATAATGAACCTCATCGAGGGCTACAGCAACTATCAGTCCCCGCAGACCAAGCCCGTATTCTACTTCATCCAGGACGAAGAGCTCCGCGAATACGCCTACGCCAAGTATTTCGGCGAAGTGCACGGCGGCAAGGTCGGCTCCGTCCTCATCGGCTCCAGAGTTGGCGAAGTCACGCTGGACAGCAACGGCAACGAGGCCGAAAGCCTGGGCGACAGAATCAAGATGTTCAAGCGCACCGAGAAGGATGCAGCGGTATACACCAAGTATTACCCCTGGTTCGTCCTCAGGGAGAGCTTCCTTTACTTCTCCGGCGTTATCCCCTTCAGCCTCGCCGCGGCGTATATGTTCGGCGCGCTCGAGAGGAAAACCCTTGACAAGCTCATTAAGGGAGGGAACAAATAATGAAAACATTCTTTAAGGTATTAATGTACATTTTGGGCTTCCCCCTCATGATAGGGGCCGTGGTATACGCCAGCTGGCCCATCATCGAAGCCGGCAAGACTTACGGCATATACATTTTCGCGGGCATCGGCCTTACCGTTGTCCTCGGCCTTCTGTACCTTGTAGCGGGCCTTATTACCTGGAACGCCTCCCGTAAGGCCAAAACCGTCACCGCCATCCGTAAGGCGACAGCCGCTCTAGTTATCTGCGGCGTAGTGCTTACGACGGGCGTATGGTTCGCGGTAGACCAGGTTCTTCCCGATATCCTCGATGACGCCACCAGCGGCACGATAACCTACGAGGATGTCATGTACGACTATATCAATAAGGCCGAATACCACAACCTCCTCCTTACGAAGTTTATAGAAATGAACCTCGCCAACGGCAACCTCAACGAAGCGTACCGCGAACAGTATTTCGAGGAAGGCTACCGCAACGAGGAAGTCAAAAACCTCATACACACCAACTATAAGAGCCTCAACGAAGACGGCTTCAACACCTTCGTAGGCCCCTGGCTCGACCTAGCCAACGACGACCGCATGACTATACCCACCATCGTGCACCTCGTCATTAACGACAGGCTCGAGAGCACCGAAGACCCCGAAAAGGAAGATATCATATTCATTTATAAGGGCGAAGGCAGGGAGGCCGCCGGCAAGACCGAGTCCCCCATCAGGTGGACAATCCTCGACATGCAGGAAGGCGCGCTTACCTTCGACCTCGAAGTTGTCAAAATGATAAGCGGTATGGAGGAAGGGCAGCTTAAGACCATCCTTACCAACCTCCTTACCACCAACCAGGGCGTAACGCTCGGCGAAAACCTTATCAATAACATACTTAAAGCCCTCAATGCCGCCATTAAGGACGAAGCCCTCGCAGGATCGGTTATCACGATAGGCGTAGACATCATCGCCCCCAACGAGGCAGAGGAGAAGGGTGCCAACCCCGGTACGGTTTCCATCTCCATCACCCCCGCCAGCGAGTCCAGAGGCGTTTGGGACTACATGCATATGGCATGGCTGGACAGCAACCACCTCTTGTTTATGGTAATCACGCTGTTCCCCGCCCGCTACATTATCCTATGCTTCAGCGGCCTCATCGTAATTCTGAGCCTTATAATCGGCGTCATACGCGAGAAACAATACGGCAAAAAAATTGTTGAAGCAGCGGCGGAAGAGGAAGAAAAACCTGCCGCCGCACCCCAAAGGCCCGAGAAAGAATTCTTTTCTCCTTATTTAAAAGCCTGCTACGCCAGCTTCAATAATTTCGATACAAGAGGCAGCCTTAATCTTCCCAAATCAATAGATCCTCACGATTACAATTAGTCAGTACTCAATACGGATTTAATAAATTGTTAATCGGTAGGGGGTTGCCAAACAGCAACCCCCTACAAGATTTATAAAAAATAAACTAAAGCCTTGGAAAGCCAGATGAAGAAAAAGAAAGACAGACAAAAGTTCAATTGGAAAAAATTCGCCTTAATTACGGGTATCGTGCTCGGAGTATTGTCGGTGCTTACCGTCATAATGTGCGTCGGTACGGATATCACCAAAAAGGAATTTGCCGATATACTGCCCTTCGAGGCGCGCGAAGCGCTTATCGAGGCTACGGAATACGGCTATAAGATTACATACGCAACCGACGACCCCATCCATATACTCCTGCTTACCGATATCCACATTGGCGGAGGGCTTCTTAGCATAAGAAACGACAAAATGGCTATCAAGGCTGTAAGGACGCTTATAGAACACGCCCGCCCCGACCTTGTTATCGTTACGGGCGACCTCGTTTATCCCGTTCCTTTCCAGTCGGGAACGATAAACAACATGATTGCTTCCAAGATTTTCGGCGAGCTTATGGAAAAGTTCGGTATCCCATGGGTGCTTACCTTCGGCAATCACGATTCCGAGCCTTATTCGCTTTATAAAAGGTCGGAGCTTACCGAGTATTATTCGGGGCTAAAAAACTGCCTGCTCGTCAGGGGCCCCGAGGATATCTACGGCTACGGCAATCAAATAATTACACTCCACAACAGCGACGGCGAACTCAACACCGCCCTTGTGCTTATGGACAGCAACGACTACATTAAGGGCAGGTTTGGCATAAACATCTACGACAAGATTCACGACGACCAGGTAGAGTGGTATGTCGATTGGATAAACAAGCTTTCGGAGGGCAAAGAAGAGCTTGTCCAAAGCATGATGTTCATACATATACCCTTCGAGGAATACGCGACCGCCTGGGATCTCTACAAGGCCGGTTCCGACGAGGTCAAGCACTTCTTCGGCGAGCTTCGCGAGGAAGTCTGCCACCCCGATGTCGAAAGCAACATTTTCGAGGCGATTGTCAATCTGGGCAGCACGGTTGCCGTGTTTTGCGGGCACGACCATGTTAACGACTTCAGCATAGAGTACGAGGGTGTCCGCCTTACCTACGGCAAATCGATAGATTACCTTGCTTACGCCTTCAGCGGGATAATAAACAAGACCGAGCAGCGCGGGGCAACATTAATAGAAATCAACTCCGATAAGAGCTACGATATATCCACAATAAGGTATTCTGATATCCAGGGATAAGGAGGGATTATGATATTCGGGGTTCAGCTGTATTCGCTAAGGAAATACTGTAGGACGCCCGAAGGCGTCGCAGAGACCTTCAAAAAGGTAAAAGAGATGGGCGCGAAAACCGTCCAGCTTAGCGCGATATGCCCGATGCCTGCGGCCGAGCTAAGAAGGCTTTCGGAAGAAAACGGCTTGATTATTTGCGGCACGCATACACCGTTTGGCAGGCTCTCCAAAGAGCTTGGCAAGGTAGCCGAAGAACACCTCATCTTCGGCTCGGGGATAATCGGTATAGGCAGTATGCCAAACGAGTTTCGGGGGAGCCTCGACGGCGTAAAACGCTTTGTCGATTTTGCCAACGAAACGGCGGAGAGGCTCAAGCCTTACGGGCTTAAGTTTGCCTACCATAACCATCAGTTCGAGTTCGAGGCGGCGGGCGACGGGCAGACCTACTACGACTATATGATACAAAATACCAATCCCGCGGTGCAATTCATTCTGGACACATACTGGGTGAAGTTTACGGGGCGCGACCCCGTGGAGTATATAAACAAGCTGAAAGGCAGGCTCGACCTTCTGCACCTTAAGGACTATCAGAAGGTGCTGGGGCTTCCCATAATGAGGGCTGTTGGCAAGGGCACATTAGGCTTTGCCGAGGTCATAAAGGCGGCCAAAGAGGCGGGCACAAAGTTTGCCGTGGCCGAGCTTGACATAAGCCCCAATCCCATAAAATCCATGCAAGACAGCATGGAATACATCAATAAAAACCTGGCAGAAATTTAATTCAAAAAACGGCTGAAGATGTTTTAAAAAATGAACATTTTTATTGCTTTTTTTGGATTAACATACTATAATCTTATACAATTATATTCAATAAAAGAGGCGGCGGGCTGTGGGCACATATGCGATTGTATTGCTCAGCTTAATATTTGTTTTTTCGTTCTATATGGGTTATATAGACGGGTCTACCGCTGTCGCAACGACAATTGCCGCGAGAGCGGTAAAGCCGCGTACCGCCACGATTATAGCCGCGATTACCAAGTTCTGCGTACCCATAATAGCCTTCTGGCTGGGTAAGATAGCCGTTGCCGCCAACATGGCGGAAAACCTCATAGACACAAGGTTCTTCGAAGGCATTTCGGCGGACAAGGCGTTTGCATTCCTGCTCGCCGGGCTTATCGGCACCCTGGTATGGTGCGGCGTTGTGGGCATATTTAAGGTGCCCAACAGCGCCACGCACTCCCTTCTCGGGGGCATAATAGGGGCGGGCATAGTAGCCTTCGGGGCTTCGTCCATACAATGGACGGAGTATGTTATCGTCAATATCATACTGATGGTGTTCCTCGCCCCCATAATAGGGCTGACACTGGGCTTCGCCTTTATGAAACTGTTTAAGTACATAGCGAGATACGCGTCCCAAAGCTTAAGCCGAATTTTGAGAATCATCCAAAGGATAAACATAGTCGTGCTTTCGGGAGGCTTCTCGAGCAACAACACCCAGAAGTCCCTGGGCGTGTTTATGATGATGTCGGCTCTCGGGCTTGTAAGCGCCGATAAGCTTCCCAATAATTTCGATTTTTATATCGTAATAGGAATAGCGGGCGCGCTCACCTTAGGGATGCTTCTCGGCGGATATCAGGTTATAGTAACGGTAGGGCGCAAGATATTCAAGGTAAGGGATGTCCACTCGGTGGTGTCACAGCTTACGACAAACATCGTGATGATCACCGTTAACGAGCTTGGCATACCCGTAAGCACGGGGCAGGTAATGGTGTCCTCGATAATGGGCGTTGGCGCCGCGCAGAGGGCAAACAGCGTTCAATGGATGACCGCGGGCAGGATAATAGCAAGCTGGTTTTTGACGCTGCCGGTGTCCTGCGCGTTCGGGGCCGCATTTTATCTATTAATTGGCAAATTGATAATGGGGTTGCCGTAAGGGAGGTATACAATGAAATTCAAGCTTTTCAAACCGCGCAGGTCGGTAAACTTTTTCGACTTGCTGTCAGAGCAGGCGAGATTGGTCGTAAAGGGCATGAAGCTCCTTAACGAATACTGCATTACCCACGACGAGAGCATCGCCGACGAGGTTATCCGTACCGAAACCGAAGGCGATATGGTAAGGCGCATCCTTATAGACGAGCTTAACAGGACTTTTATAACGCCCATCGACAGGGAGGATTTGTTCAGGTTCTCCAGCCAGCTGGACGAAATACTTGACTACGCCAAAACCTCGGTGGACGAAATCCGCTTCTTCAATGTCATCCCCGACGACGAAATGCGCTCGGTAACCTCCGCCCTTGTCGATATGTGCGAGCATGTCTTTCTTGCCGTAAAAAACATAGGCAAGCACAAGATCACAGCCCGCGACGAAGCCATCTATGTAAAGAGGATGGAAAACAAGGTGGGCGATATGACCACGAGGGCGCTTGCCGTGCTGTTCGATGACGACGACCACAAGAGAATATTCAAGTACCGCGAGATTTACCGCCACCTCAACCAGACGGCTGATATAAGCGACCAGGCTATGGACAGCCTGCTTGATATATTGGTGAAAATGTAATGGGATACAACTTTTTTGCCTATCTAAGCAGGATGAAATTTATAAAGCGCTGGAGCCTTATGCACTCCGGCGTAAACGAGAATGTCATGGAGCATAGCGAGCAGGTTGCGCAGCTCGCGCACGCGCTCGCGACAATAAACAATAAGATTTTCGGCGGCACGGCAGATGTCGGCAAATGCGTCAGCCTTGCCGTTTTTCACGAGGCGGGCGAGGTTATAACGGGGGATCTCCCCACGCCCATTAAGTATTTCAATAACGAGATAAAAACCGCCTTCAAAGGGCTGGAAGCTGTGGCAAACGAAAAGCTGCTTACAATGCTTCCCAAAGAGTTTCAGGATGGCTACAGAGAGCTTCTGTCGCCCGATACTTCATCCTACGAGTACAAACTTGTAAAGGCCGCCGACAAGCTCGCAGCGTATGTCAAGTGCGTAGAGGAAGTAAAGGCGGGCAATAAAGAGTTTTCCAAGGCTCTCAAAAGCATTTCCAAAGAACTCGATCAAAACGCTCTGCCCGAAGTCAGATATTTTATGTCAAACTTTATTTCGGGCTTCGAGAAAACTCTGGACGAGCTGGATTAGCTCATATTTTTAGCGCGGGGGAAAATTTTTATTAACAA
>DGDU01000040.1:0-4680 GCA_002385605.1 Christensenella sp. UBA3944 | reverse complement strand
GGGGGAAAATTTTTATTAACAAGGAGGTTAGCGGCTTCGCCAAAGCAGCACAGGGCATAAACATGCAAAAAATTGGCTATTGCATTAGAGGCGAAGCTATTGTAAAATTATAACACTATTGTCGCGTTAAGGAAGAGAGATGTTAAAAAAGGTATTGCGTTTTGTGATGGGCGATGACACCAACTGCCAGGTGTCCAACAAAGAGTTGTTCCACTATATGGTCGGCGTAGCCGGGCAGAACATTACTTACAATCTTGTTTCTGCCTGGTTTTTTTATTACTGCTCCGATGTAATCTATATGGACCTGATGGCGATAGGCGTTATACTGGGCGCCGCCCGTGTATGGGACGCCATTAACGACCCTCTTGTCGGTATGTTCATCGACAGGCACACCTTCAAAAACGGCGAAAAGATGCGCCCGTATCTTAAGTGGATGCCAATTCCCATAGGCATTATGGCGATGATGATGTTTGTCAATGTCGGGCTCGAGGGCTGGCTGATGGTCGCGTTTGTCACAGGGATGTACTTCCTTTGGGATACCCTCTATTCCTTCCAGGATATCGCCCAATGGGGCATGACCGCCATGATAACTACCTCCTCCGACGAGCGCGGCAAGGTTGTGCAGTTTGCCCGTATAGGCGGAATGATAGGCTCCTGGCTTCCCGGCATTATTCCCCTCGTAATAGCGCGCAAAAACCTGATAGGCATGACCGAATCCCAGCTGTTTGCCATATTCGGCGTATTGTTCGGTTTGGGCGGAATGGCGCTTTCCCTCTTCAATTACAAGGCCAAGGAAAGGGCTGTTGCCGTCAAGATAGAAGGAAGCATCAAAAACGACTACAAGCTGCTTTTCAAAAATAAGCTTCTACTCCTTTTGGTGTTCGGCAATGTGCTGGCCTCTGTTACCTTCTGCGTAGACAGCATTTATTTCTTCAAATATATGGTAACCCTCAATGTGTTCGGGCGCCAGATAGACGGCCTGACGGTTAGCTTTGTTTTCGGTTTGGTGGTTGGGCTTCCCGGCGCCGTCGGCATATTCTTTGCCAACAAGCTCTCGCACCGCATAGGCGGAATGAAAAATGTGCTGCTTTTATCCTTATTCCTGGATGTCGGCACGAGGATCGCGGCTTATTTTGTCGGCTTCGACGGCTACCGCATAGTTATTTCGGGCGTCCTGCTTATGATAGCGGGCATTCCCAACAATATGAGAGGCGTGGCCTGCACCACGCTTTGGGGCGACAGCATCGATTATATGGAGTGGCAGACGGGCAAACGCAACGAGGGTATGGTGTTTGCCATGCAGAACTTCGTCGCCAAAATCACCAAGGGCATTTCGACCTTCTTTATGGGGCTTACCCTTACCATTCTGCAATTTGATGCAACTAAGTACGATTTAGGCCTTCCCCAAAGCGACGCCTTCTACAAATATATCTGGCCCATCTACATACTCGGCCCCGCGCTCGGGTCTCTGTTCTTCGCCATCCCAGTGCTGTTTATAAAATACAATGTCAACGACAGAAAGCGCATCGAGCAGGAACTAAAAGCCCTCCGCGCCAAAAAAGAAGCCGAAATGGCAGGGCAAGAGATGCTGGAGATGCAGATTTACACTTAATCGGATTGTTATCAATGTTGCATAAAAAAGAGCGCCGTTTGAATGGCGCTCTTTGTTAGTTAACGGTTTATGTCGGAGCGAACCTCGCTCCCTTATTTAGGGGTTTTCTAAAAAGCCTGGTATTTCGCTTTAATCTTTTGTATGTCGGGCTTGAAGAATTCGCGGTAAATCTTTATAATGCGCTCTTTAATTTCGGGAAGCTGAGCCGCGCCGTAAACGGTTATAAAGGCGGAGCGGTCTAGCCTGCCGTCGGGACGGCTGAAGTCCCTGTTTATAAGCACTTTAATGGTCTTATTGGTATGCACAACGGTGGCAAACAGCACCTTGCGCCCGCCGCCCACGGGAATGTATACTTTAAGGCAATCGTTGCCTTTCTCTACCTGCATATTGCCTTCGGCAAAGAAGTTCTTTAACTCGGTGTATATGTAGTAGTTTTCCTTGTTTAGTTTAGATAAATCAATGCCTTCTTTGAAGGGGCTGGGCAGGCGGTTGAGGCGTACCCTCTTTACGATAAGCAGCACAGGCATGCAGGCCATAAGAAGGAAGGCTATCGCAAGCCCAATAAGGCTGATAGCCAGGTTGTAATTCAGGTACATAAGCCCGTAGCCCACTTTGGGTATGCTGAAGAAAGAAAACCCTAAGACGGCGGAGTCGTCCAAAAACACATAGCCTTCGCCTTCCTCGCCGGGGGTTTTTAGTACATAATAATTTATGGTTGTCGGGACTTCCTGTTCGTAGCCGTCTTCGTCTATTACGATTTGGGTGCTTTCGATTTGCTCTATCCTTACAAAAATATCCGTCTTTACGGTTTCTTTGGCCTTGCCCTCGCCGTCTCGGACTTTTGTGACATAGACTATAAGCTGCCCTTCTTTGGGCTCGGCAACATTCTTGTTGTAGAATACGAGATCGCCTTTCTGAATCTTATCTACGGGCGCGTCCTGCAAATAGGGGCGGTCGCTTATCCCGAAATATGTAGCCTTGGGGAACAGAGCATAAAAATATATCGCGATAAACAATACCGCGAACAACAGCCACATAACAAACACGAATATGTGGGCGTCGAATACTCTCTTTTGGTTGGCCATGTTTCTCATGCTCTGGTGCCTCAGCCTTACTGTATAAACTAAATAATATTATATAACAGATAAGGCCATAATTCAATAGTTATATATTAAACTGCCTATTTTTTCAAGAAGGATATGCCGCCGTGGTATTCGGTATACAGCTCTATGCGGGCGTTAATAATCTCCAAAGCCTCGTCGGCAGAGGTTACGCCGTACACCCTGTCGTCCTCAATGGAAGGATAGCGGATTCTTTCGTCCATACGGCAATCGGCAATCTTTGCCGCCCAACCTCCGCAGTTTTTGTAGGCCACAATCATGCGCCTCAAAGCCCACGCGTTGGCTATCTCGGACAGCGTCCCGCTGCCGCCGCCTATGGCTATAACCGCCGCGGCGTTTGCCACAATTACATTGCGGTAGATGTCTATGCCTGTGGGGATCGGGATATCGATATATGGGTTTCGGTTCTCGACATTAAAAGAAGGGAGAATGCCTATTATATCCCCTTCGCGGTACTTAGAGGAGCTTTTGGCACCTTTGCAGGCGACTTCCATAACCCCGCCGAGGCCCCCGCATTGCAGGCGGTAGCCGTTATCTATTATTTTTTTGCCCGTTTCAAAGGCCGTTTGATACTTAAGCGTATCCTCCTGGCCTATATAGGCGTCGCCTATCACAGCTATAATTTTGCGCATATTTCTCCTTATCGTTAAACTCCGTCAGAGGTATAATTAGTATTAATAATAACATAAATATTCTATCACTGCAAACAAGTTGAAAGCAACAATAGAAAATGCGTAAAAACCGTTTACAAACGCTATAAAATAGGATAGAATATCTAAGCACGCGGAGAGATGGCAGAGCCCGGTTGAATGCGCACGACTCGAAATCGTGTTAGCTGGGAACAGCTACGTGGGTTCGAATCCCACTCTCTCCGCCATATTGAATTACAAGTTTTGATACAATACAAAACATTAAATATTTAGCGGCGGATAGGGAGATTTTTCCTTTCCGCCAGTTTTCATTAGATCAGTAGTAGTCAATCTTTAGACTAATTATTGGTCTTTTTTTACTTTTTTATGTAACAATTTAACGATTTGATAACAATTTAACGATTAGGCTACTTTTTAACGATTACCCTACAATTTAACGATTTATTAACGATTTAACGATTACTCAACTTTTGAACGATTTTAGTAAATTAGTATATTACAATAAAAATTAGATATAAGCAATAGACAAAATGTCATATTTTTGATATAATTATCTCATAAGCGTATTGATAAGTTGGGATTCGCAAAGTTTATGTTTATGGGTGATAGTGATATTGATAATCACGTTGAAAGACAAGAAAAGGTAAAGGCGGATTTATTCGAGGCTATACTTGGAGCTATCGCTATTGATACTGATTGGAATCCAGATGAATTGCAAAACTCAGTCGAATTCATGCTTCAGATTGATGATTTCTTAGAGGATGTCGATACTGAAGAAGAAAGACCTGATAAGTTTAAGTTAGAAAACGCAGTAACAACTTTAAAGGAATTAGCAGAACATGGTAGGTGTTCAATCCCACAATACGATCAACCCGACGAAATGACTCAATTAAATGACGGTAGGATGATGTGGGAATGCACATGCTATATCAGAAGTTGGGCTATGAGTAAGACTGCGTATGCAACTTCAAAAAAAGAAGCCAAGAGATATGCAGCTTACCTAGTATTATGTGACTTCTATGGTATTCCAGATGAATTTGAGGAGGAAGATGACGATGAGTAAACCTAATGGTGTTAGTGGTAAGACACATACACAACAACAATTAAATAATTACGCAAATCAAAAGAATCCTAACAATTCTGCATTTAGAGCTAATCAAAATAATCACTCTAATCAATGCAATCCAAACAACAAGAATTATCAAGGCCCTAAAAAGTAATTGATAATCAAATAACACTTCTTATTTCGTGTCCACTTATTAGGATACAGTCCACACAGAGAGCCGTGAGATTATGG
>DGDU01000045.1:32059-38729 GCA_002385605.1 Christensenella sp. UBA3944 | reverse complement strand
AGATGTGTATAAGAGACAGGACCCCAACCACACCGTCTATCTCGAGGCGGCGTATCAGTTCACCATAACGAAGGCCCCCGTCACGGTAAGCCCCAAGAAAGATACCAAGACCTACGACGGTCAGCCCATCGGCGTGGCGTTCCTGGACCTCGCGGTAAGCTCGATGCCGCGTGACAGCATCATTCCCGTAATCCGCTCCTTCGCGGCGCGGCCCATTTATGACGGCAACGGCAACATCACGGGCTACACCGATGTGGCCGAAGTCTACGCAGACTTCCAGTTCGTAATGGGCCAGCTTATAACGATGTTCACCCGCAATATCGAAAAGGCAAACAGCATTGTCTTTATCGATATGAGCCTCGCGATGCTAAGGGTAAACGAAACGATAAGCGTTCTGCAGGAGTCCCAGAACTACCTTGAAGAAAACAGCTGGGTGATAAACAGCCCCGCAAACCTCTCCGCGGTAATACAAAACCTTATAGACGCCAGGTTCGACCTGGGCAGGATAAGCCCCACCGCGCCGCAGGCGCAAAACGAAAACAACCTCTATAACGCCACACAGAAGATACTGGCGGCGCACAGGAAGATAGAGGAAGAAAATACCTATATCGCCTTCCTGTTCCGCCCCGTGTCCGGCACGGGCGCCGACCCGACCTCGACTAACGCAGGCAACTACACCTTCGAGGTAAGGCAGAACGACTTCAACAAAGACTACATCTACAACAGCACCATCTACTCGTACAAGGTATTGCCCAAAGAAGTGTACCTCGGCGTAAAGACCTATCAGAAGATGTACGGGCAGATTTCCGCCAACCCCGAACAGGGCAGCCCGGACTACTACGAATACGAAACCAAAGTCCTTGTGGACGGCGAGTTCGTGACGATGGTGCTTCCCAACTTCAACCCGAGGTTTACAAGAAGCGACGCTTCCAACTTCAATGTGGGCGTATATTCGATAATCTACCTGCCCGATCCTTTACTGGACAACAACTATGTCATAGTTGAGGACAGGCTTAATTACTCGTGGGAATTCCAGATTACCCCCGCGACCGTTGTCCTGCAGATAGAGGATACCGGCTACGGGCAGGATAAGGTATATTACGGCACGAGAATCACCAATATGATTGTAGACAGATGGTCTTATGTATCCGGCCTGGCTCCCGCGGACCTCGCTCTTGTGACATCCGGCGGGCAGGTTTCCGTCGACCTCCTTAAGCTGCACATTATAAGCACCGCCAATGTCTATTACACCGCCGGCAAGATCGCCGAGGACGGCAGCATCGGCTACGATGTAATCGCAAGGACAGAATCGAAGCCGTCGGCGGGCGAATACTTCGTGACCGGCGACGGGTTCTCTGCCAGAAACTATGTGTTCGAGGTTCTGCCGGGCAAACTCAAGATATCCAAGGCGCCTATATCCATAATGACCGACTTCGACGGCAATGTAACCAGAATTTACGGCGACCCGCTGGTACTTACCTTCACCGGCCTCAAATACGACGATTATATTAATATTTCTTTCAACGCCTCGGGCAATTATCAGTACAATGTCAGCCTGGGCGAGGGCGACAGCGGAAACTTCACCATGCCGCTGTTCAAGTACAATCCCGCCGATAATCCGACGGGAATAAACCCCTATGCGCTCACAGCCCCCGTCACAGGCCAAAACAGATACATAGTCTACTTCGAATGGACCGAAGCCCAGGCGGCGGCTCTCAACAATTATGAGATGACCAACATTGTGGACGGAAGCGGCAACCCCGTAGAATACGGGATGCTGGTAACAAGGGCCACCCTCAACTTCACGATAAGGGACGCCGCCAACCCCTCGCAGTATCCCACCACGATTTACGGCGAAGTACCTAGTGTCGTATATCAGTATTCGGGCTTCAAGAACGGCGAAAGCAAGGCAAGCCTGGGCTTCGCCGACCCCGACTGCTCGACCCTCAGGTTACGCAATGTCTGGGACGAATACAAGGCGATTACCATGCAGGACCTTGTGTTCACAGAGGAGAGCATGAACAAACTGGCAAACTACAACCTCGTGCTCGATCCCAATGCCCAGCTTACGGTTACCAAGCGCACGCTGTATGTGTACATCAATAAGCCCATCTCGGTGCGCTACGAAAACGGCGTTAGCATAACACCGTATATCGTCCGCAACCCCGACCTCGACGAACTCGATTCCACCGACTACAGGGTGCTGGAGGGCCAGTACGGGCCGTGGGATATAGCCTTCTCCAACAGGCCCTACAACGGCACAGCCGATCCCAAAGCAGGCCTTGCCAACGGAGAGACCCCGCTCGATGTGTTCAAGGCATACATCATCGACGACGGGTTCCTAACCTACGAAACGATTATCGTCGGCGGTAACGAAATCAAACTAGTCGCGACCTTCTATCCCTTCTACGACATGATGGTAAAGCATTCTTTGGTATACGAGCAGAGGATAGGCGAGAATATGACGCTCAAACTCGACGGGCTGCAATTCGCCACAGAGGGCCAGAACTATAATATCGTGTACAGCCAGACTCCTCTAAATGTATACGGCAGGCTCGACCGTTTCGAAATGGACACAGACCGCATACTGCTCGAAAACAACAACATCAACGACATGAGCGTAATAGCGGTATTCGAGGACGGCACCCGCAAGAATTACACCATAGGCGAGCTCAAGGCGCTTTCCAACACCACCGTAACCACTTCCGCGTTCCCCGCCAACAAAAACAGGAATACGGAGATCGAGATCTTATTCAACAGAACCTATTCGCTTTCGGAGCTCAGCGCGTCCTCGTACATCTACGGCGGCAAAAGTTACAACCTCACCCTGCATGATAGCTTCCCGAGGAACTTCAGTAACGGCGATACCCAAAGCGTTGTTGTCACCAGGGTATACGACCGCTACAATCCCAGCGCCGAAGAACCCATGCCCGTAACATTTAACAACTACACTTACCGTACGCCCATCTACGCGGTAAGCAATACAGAGGAAAGCCCGTTTGCCGTAATCGCGAACAACAAGGACTACGACTACCTCGACACCACGATTCGTATGGTGCCCGGCGCCGCTTCTCACGGCTTCAGTATTGCCTTCGCGGGCGGCGTGGTAAGCGGAAAATCCTCTCTCGTGTTCCGCGGCAACAATGACGGGACATATCAGATTGTCATGGCCAATCCTTCAAAGACCTTCAACATTAATATCGGCTCGGCCAATCTGTTCGACGGGTACTCGCACAACATTACAATCTACTTCAACAGGCTGCTCAAGATGGTTTACATTTCCATCGACGGCTATGCCTGCGGCGCTATAAGCGTAGCCGACTTTGCTTCGGACGATAACGAACAAAACCTGCAAAGGGTAAGCTTCTACGGCGTGCAGGCTTGGATGAGGCACTTTGTAACAGGCTACAGAGGCTACTACGACAATATCGCCACACAGGTTAAGGCAGTCGCCAATATGCCGCTCACCTACTTCATAGCCGAAGGCACAAGCGTGTCCATTCCTGTCACCGGCATACTTGCCTCGTCCGGCGTACCCGCGGGCTCTGCCGATCCCGGCTATACCAACAGGTACTATGTAAACGGCGTCGAAGTTTCGGGCGGCATTCACACCTTCGGGCACGGTACTCACAAAGTCGAAATGGCAATCTTTAACGGCGGGGCTGTTGTGCACAGGTACTCTGTAACCGTGCTTGTAACCTACGCTTCCGAAACTGCGTCCGTAACAAAGATAACGGGAGAGACCTCCACCACGATAGCCAGCGGAGTCACCCCGTCCAAGCCGGTCTCGGTAAAGAGCTTCACCCCCAACGCCGAAAGCGACGACAAGATAGATAACGCCATTCAGGAGTTCCATACTTTCGGCATCAACGGAAGCACAAGCGGCTTTACTTCGGTAACGCTGTCGCTAAGCATGGTTGTGGCATTAATGGCGACAACCAACGAATACAGAAGCAATCCCAACGCCAAATCCTTTGTAGTGCTGTGGGGCAACGACACCGGCCGCGCGCCCGGCTACTCCGTCAACGCGGGCTATTACGGCATCGGGCTTTCGTACGAGTTCGACGCGACCAACCAATACGAGTCAACGAGGCTTAATATCGCTTTCGGCACAACCCAATACTACGAGCAAATACCCGATATTAACTGGCTGAGCGGCAACGAGTACACCATATCGCTGTATGTCGACAAGAAGAACGCAAACGACTACGGCACAACGAGGATGAAGCTAATTATCTATCAGGATACGGCAATCATCTACTCCATAACCATAGGCGAAGGCACCCAGATGATGAGCGGCTCGACCCCCGCCACTATAACAAAGGCCCAGATGACCAACCTCATTTCGGCGACGGCAAAGACCTATATCATCTCGGCGGATACAAGGATTAATATCCGCAGGGCGGAGTTCAACGCCGAGAACAGGATAACAAACGACTACATCGTAGACGGCTACTTCACACAAAGCGCCTACGGCGGGCTTGATTTAGCGGGCAACTCCAGCGCCTATATCGCCAACAATCTTGGCTCCTACGGGCTCAACAGGCTGGGCGAATCCTCGGTGAAATTCAAATTCAGCGGCTCGGCACAGGTAGACTCGGTAAACTTCAGGTTCATAATCGCCTCGACCGACATCGAATACGCCTACGCCAACTCGATTTATTTAGAGTATTCGGGCGCCAACAGAACGCTTTACTTCTACTTTATCGAGAAGGGCACTTTGTACAAGAAACAGGTGCTTAAGACAAGCCTTAACCTTGTGGACGGGCAAACCCACACTATTGTGGCCAAGCTCAGCCCGGCTAAGATAAGCGCCCCCGAGGGCAACAACCTGGGCGACCTGCTGGTATCCAGGGTCGATGTCACCGAAAAGACGGTCTACTACCAGACCTGGAGCATCTATATTGACGGCGTCGAAACCGAAACCAAGGGCATAATGCCGTACTACAACTCGACCTATTACTGGGTAAGAGAAAACGGCAGCAGCTCGATTGGCCAGAACCCGCCGTCCTTAGGCGACACCTTCATGGATAACTACATCTACTGCGGCATCAACCTTCTAAACGCTCCCATCAAGCTCTACGGGCTGGAAGCGAGGGCACAGTCGACCAGCGAATACCTTAAGTAATACTGCGCTTCAACAAACAAAAAAGAGCGCCTTTTTAAGGCGCTCTTTGCTTTGCGCCGGGCGGAATCTTGTCGGATTATGGCGAAATCCGACATTGTTTAACTTTTTATGGCGAAAATATCAAATTGGTAGTGCAAGGGTCTTGATTTAGGCAAATACCGGGGTATAAAATGAAATCGGATTGAGGACAAATTGCGAAAAAAGACAGCTTCAGCTTTTAGCTACAATCTTTGGCTTTCCCTCAATCTTTATCTGCCCGACCAGTAAACATTTACTGCAATCGGGCCCCGCAAGCCGGTTTGCAAAAATCGCAATCAAACAAAACACCCGAAGAAAAAGCCGCTTGTTAAGCGGCATGGCTTTCCTTTTGGCAAAAAACCGCCGTAACTTGACAACCGAATAATTAAATAATAAGCAGCATAACAACTGCCGACAGCGCAACCAAAAACCCGAAGTTAATGAGGCTGAAGAGCCCCAGATACTTCAAGCCCTTGTCGGGGTACATTCCCGTGTAGGCCTTGAAGGAGATGAGGCTGGCGAGAGAGGCAATCAGCGTGCCGCTGCCGCCTATGTTTGTGGCAAGCAGCAGCTGCCTGTAATCGGATGTAAACTTAGATAGAAATATGGCGCTAGGGACATTGGAAAAGAACTGGCAGGAGATTATGCCCGTAAGGTATACGCTATTATCAAGCAAAAAAGCTACCGCCTGCCTTACCTCGTCCAGGCGGGACATATTGTTTGCGAATATAAAGAAGGCGGTGAAGGTAAGAAGCAGCCCGTAGTCCACAAAAGTGTAGGATTTATATTCTACCGCAAGCAGGACAACGGCAATCGCCGCCGTAACAATAAGGTAGTTTACCACACGAAAGACAGCTAGAAGGGATAGGGCAAACAAGGCGGTATATAGCGCGACCCGCCACGGGGGGATTTGGGCTTTCTCGTCGCTTAGAAGTGACACCTTTTCGGACTTTACCGCAAAGCAAAGCCCGAATATTACAACCACCGATATCAAAAAGGGTATCGCCATTATCCTTACGAACTCGGATACCTCTATGTTAAAGGCGCTGTAAAGGTAAAGGCTTTGGGGGTTACCGAAGGGCATAATCATGCCGCCGAGGTTGGCGGAAACCGTCTGCATAATTATTGTAAAGGCTATATGCTTTTCCTTTCCGCAGCTTTTGTACACCATTATGGTGAGGGGAAGGAAGGTAAGAAGCGCCATATCGTTAGCCAAAAAAACCGAGGCGGCAAAGGTTATAAACACAAGTGAGATGCAGAGGAGGCGGGCGTTTTTAAGCTTAAGGATAAGGACTTTAGCCACAGTTATAAAGAACCGTCGGCTCTTGAAGGCGCCTATAACCAGCA
This sequence comes from Christensenella sp. UBA3944, assembly GCA_002385605.1. Taxonomy (GTDB): domain Bacteria; phylum Bacillota; class Clostridia; order Christensenellales; family DTU072; genus Firm-09. The sequence continues at coordinate 32,236 of DGDU01000045.1, read as the reverse complement.
TTGTTGAGAACAGGCAGCACAGGGTGGGCAGGTCAAAATAGCCCTTATATAAAGGGTCGAGCGGCACGAGGATCATGCTTACCGCGGCAAGAAGCCACGCGATAAGCACTACTATATTTTTTTCGGCGAATTTAATCACCTTTGCCATAATTTGCCTCTTAATTTTGTTCGGCTGCC
>DGDU01000045.1:7745-31843 GCA_002385605.1 Christensenella sp. UBA3944 | reverse complement strand
CCCGAAGCGTTACGGAGTGTTCTGCAAAGAAAAACAGCTGCTTCACCGTGAAACAGCTGCCAGGATTAATTTTGGTACCCCCAAGGGGATTCGAACCCCTAATACCGGCGTGAGAGGCCAGCGTCCTAACCATTAGACTATGAGGGCAAGGTGCGATTGCGTTGCAATTATAGCATATTATTATTACGCTATGCAAGCGTTTTGAAACTAATTTTAGCCTAACCTTAACATACTAAATTTATGCTGAAAACAGACAATTATCTCGCGGAAGGAAGCATATTCACAAACCTCTTGAAGTTCAGCTTTCCGCTGATAATCTCTTACCTTTTACTGGCGGCGCTCAATGTAACCGATATGGCGATAGTAAGTATCTACAAAGGCTCCGAGGGGCTTTCGGCCATAGGGATAGGGGGGCATATAACTTACCTGATTATTAACGGCGCGGCGGGGCTTTCGGGCGGGCTGACATTGCTTATAGGCAGGCTTTTCGGCGGTAAGGAGGAGAGGCAAATAAAGAAGGCAATCGCTAACACCGCCATTTTATTTGCGGCGCTTTCGGTTGTTATAGGCATAGCCGTTATATGCTTTTCGGGGCTATGGCTAAAGGCTTTGCGGACGCCGGACGCCGCCTTCGGCGAGGCAAAAAGGTATGTAAATATCTCGATGGCGGGGCTTATCTTTGTGTTCGCGTATAACGGAGTAGCGGCGGTTTCCAAAGGGTTGGGGGACGGCAAGCTGCCGTTATTTATTATTTTTGCCGCCGCTGCCATAAACGCCGCCCTCGATATGCTCTTTATACCTTTACTGAAGATGGGCGCGGGGTTTACGGCGGTATCCAACATATTAGCCCAGGCGTCGGCTGCGGCGATTGGGATAATAGTGCTTGCCAAAAAGCAGCCTTTGTTTAAGCTTAACAAGCCCGATTACAAAACGGATTTGCCCTTAATCAAAGAGATTGTCAAACTGGGCGCGCCCTTAGGGCTTCTGAATGTAACGGCGACGCTGTCTTTCATGCTTCTTACTTACATCGTAAACAGGATAGGGGGAGAGGGCGCCGTTTACGCCTCCTGCGCGCACACCATAGCCACCAAATACAACGGCATAGCCTTGCTGCCCGCGCGCGCAGTATCCCTTGCCATAGGGGCAACGGTAACCCAAAACCTGGGCGCGGATAAACCCGAGAGAAACAAAAAAACGCTCTATTACGGGCTCGCCATCAGCCTTACGATAGGGGTTGCGCTTACTTTGTTTTCGTTTATCTTCCCTAAAGCCGTTTTCGCGCTGTTCGGGGCGGAGGCGGCGGTTGCCGAGTTTGGGGGCGGGTATATGCGCATTATGTGCTTCGACTATATAATCGTGCCCTTCGCCGTTTCGGCGTACGGGCTCGCCGACGGCTTCGGCAAGACATTCGTCTCGATGACCATAAACATCATCTCCTCCATCGCCGTGAGAGCCCCCGCTGCCTACCTTCTTGGCATAGTTTTAGGGTTGGGCATGAAGGGTGTGGGGGCTTCGATAATTCTCGCCTCGGTCGCAAGCGTTGTGATGGCGTGGGCGTATATTCTGTGTATGAAAGAGAAGCCTTTGTCGGCAAATCCCCGCAAAAAGCCCGATTGAAGCCATATTGAATTGACTTTTTGGGCAAACAATTATATCATTTAAGATATGAAGGATTTTTCCGAAAAGCTGAAATCGCTGCCCACGACAAGCGGCGTTTATATAATGCTGGACGAGTTCGGACAGATACTCTATATCGGCAAGGCAAAAAATCTTAAAAACAGGGTAAGGCAGTACTTCCAGAACAGCGTAACAAAGACCGAAAAGACCATGCTTCTGGTTCAGAAGATTGACGACTTCAGGATTATACTCACCAAAACCGAAGTAGAAGCCCTCATCTTAGAAAACAATCTTATAAAAGAGCACCAGCCTTATTACAACATTCTTCTTAAAGACGACAAATCCTACCCTTATATAAAAATTAACCTTAAAGAAACCTACCCTAAGATAGAGGTAACCCGCAAGCTTAAGGCGGACGGCAGCAAGTATTTCGGGCCTTATATGCTGGGATTATCCGCTAAAACGATTCTCGACCTTATACACAGCGCGTATCCCGTGAGAAGCTGCCAATCGGACATTTCCAAAAGGTGTAAGGGCGCCAGGGAGTGCCTCAATTACCACATAGGCAGGTGCCTCGCCCCCTGCGTTGGCAGGACCGACCCCGACGAGTACAAAAAGATTATCTACAAGGTAATGGACTTCCTTAACGGTAACGACAAGGAAGTTAAATCGATGCTCGAGCAGAAGATGCTGGACGCAAGCGCCCGCGAGGAGTTCGAGCTTGCCATGACTTACAGGGACGCCCTTAAGACCCTTGAAAAGATAGTAAGAAAGCAGGTTGTGTACCTGCCGAAGGACATAAACATAGACATCTTTACGATTGCCGACAACGGGATGTACGGGGTTATAAACTATATGGTGGTGCGCGGCGGCAAGGTGCTGGGCGCCGAAAATTATCCCGTCGACGAGGCGGGCTCGCCCTCGGACAACCTTTCGTCCTACATCATGCAGTACTACGACAAAAACCCCATACTTGCCGACGAGGTGCTTGTATCGGAAGAGCTTGCCTTCCGCGCCGAGCTGTCCGATTACCTCACTTCAAAGAAGGGAAGCAGGGTGCATATAATACACCCCAAGGCGGGCGTGAGGGGGCAGCTAGTCGATATGTCATTCAACAACGCCAAAGAGCATCTCGATGTTACGGTAACCAAAATAGCGAGTAAGGAAGCCCTGACGATAGGTTCGGTGTCTAAACTTCAGGAGGCTTTGTCGCTGCCCAAGCCGCCCAAACGCATAGAGTGCTACGACATCTCCAACATCAGCGGGACGGATAAAGTGTCCAGCATGGTGGTATTTATAAACGGCGAGCCGTCGAGGGACAAGTACAGGCGGTTCCGCATAAAGACGGTAAAAGGCTCCGACGACTTTGCCTCGATGAGGGAGACGCTTACGAGAAGGCTAAAGGAACTTTACTCCGACGACCCCAGCTTTTCGGAGAAGCCCGACCTCATTATGGTGGACGGCGGCAAGGGGCAGCTTTCGGCGGTTTACGACCTAGTGAGCGCCTACGGCATACCCGTGATAGGGCTTGCCAAGAGGGAAGAAGAAATTATACTTCCCGAACAAAAGGAAAGCGTGTTGCTGCCCCGCGACAGCTTAGCCCTCAAGCTTTTGCAGAGGGTGAGGGACGAGGCGCACCGCTTTGCCGTCACATATCACAGGCTGCTCAGAAAGGAAAGGCAGACGCGCTCCAACCTTAAAAACATTCCGGGTATCGGCGACAAGAAGGCAAGGGCGCTGCTGGTTTACTTCAAGAAGATAGAGAACATCGCAAACGCCGATATAGAGGAAATCATGAAGGTGGAGGGCTTCGGAAGAAAGCACGCCGAGGCCGTGAAGAAATATTTCGAGGAAAACGCGAATAATGAGATATAAGCTTATAGTTTCGGACTTAGACGACACACTCTTAGACGACAATCTCGGGTATCCCGAAAGCCTGGTTGAAGCCATAGCCGAGTACACGGCGGCGGGAGGGATATTCACGATAGCCACGGGCAGGATGACCGAGCCTTTGCTGGATTGCTGCCGCAGGCTTAACCTTAAAGGCGAGGCCATAAGCTATCAGGGGGCGATAATCTGCGACATAGAAAGCGGAAAAATATTAGAGGAGACGGATATTTCCAACGAAATCGCGGTTAAAATCTGCAGGCGGGCGGACGAGCTGGGGATATACTACCAACTTTACAAGGACGGCAGGATTCTTATAAAAAAACGCACTCCTTATACCGAGCGCTACGCAAAGCTGTGCAACTGCCCCTTTGAGGAGTATGGCGAGGGGCTTACCGATTATGTGATAAACTCGGGGCTGGAGCCGGTAAAAGCCCTGCTTGTGGATGAGCCAATGAAAATCGATACACTTTTGCCCAAACTGCAAAAGGAGTTCGAGGGCGAGCTTCTGGTTAACACTTCAAAGAAGTGGATTATCGAGATGATAAACAAAGACATCAATAAGGGTAACGCCGTGGCAAAGCTTGCCAAAAGGCTGGGCATAGCCCGCGAGGAAATTATCTGTATAGGCGACAGCCCCAACGATATATCGATGGTGGAGTACGCGGGCTTAGGCGTCTGCGTGGCAAACGGCAACAAGTATCTTAAGAGCATAGCCGGCTATATCTGCCCCTCGAACAACGAAGGAGGGGTGGCGCATGTCATAAATAAATTCGGGTTGGAGAAAAGTTTATGAAACTAAGGAAAGAGGAAACCGAAAAGATAACCGTGCCCGCGCAAAAGTTTGCCGAGGAAAACGGCCTTGAGGTAATTTACGACCCTCAGGCGGAAGGGCTTGCCTTAAGTTCGCTGTCCGTAAACAGGCCGGGGCTGCTGCTATCGGGCTTCGACAGTTATTTTGCCTCCTCCAGGGTGCAGGTGCTCGGCAAAAGCGAGATAACCTATATCAAAAGCTTAGAACCCGAAACAAGAAAGCAGAGGCTAGAGAGTTTGTTCTCCAAAAATGTGCCCTGCGTTATAGTTTCGCGAGGCCAGACGGTGCCTAAGGACATTATAGAAGCCGCCCGTAAATACAAAACCGCTTTGTTCGGCTCGGATAAGATAACGGCTCTTCTGGTTAATGACCTCACGGACTACCTTATAGATTTGTTCGCGCCTTCGGTAAGCCTGCACGGCATAATGCTGGATGTGTACGGTATGGGCGTGCTGATAACGGGGGAGAGCGGCATAGGAAAAAGCGAGACGGCATTGGAACTTGTGCACCGCGGGCACAGGCTGGTTTCCGACGACCTTGTAAAATTCAAGAGGCTTCGCGACGAGATTTTCGGCGAGGCGCCCGCCATCATAAAACACATGATGGAGATAAGAGGGCTGGGCATAATAGATGTAAAGGCCATGTACGGCGCGGGAGCGGTAAAGAAAAGAAAGAGGCTGGAGCTTGTTATAGAGCTTAGCCGTGACATCGAAAAAGAATTCAATAGGGTGGGAAACATAAGTTTAAGCCAACCGATTCTCGGGTTAGAGATACCCAAATATGTAATTCCGATAATGCCGGGCAGAAATATCGCCATACTTATAGAGGTCGCTGTGAGGGACTTTATCCTCAAACAGGACGGCTACAATACCCTGGCCGAGATAGAAAAGCGGATGGAGCAGGGCGAGTGCGTAATAAAATCCGAAAACAAAAATGTGGATAACTAGAGAGAAGTTCGTTTATTCGCTTTTCTTAATATAGCAAGTGAATTATAATATATAATACCATGAGGACGGGAAAGCTTAACAGCGAGGAACTTAAGGACGCGGTTTTGTCGCGTATAGAGCACAGGCGGGACGAGGTTATAACGGGCGCCGCGCTGGGCGAGGATTGCGCCTCTTTCCGCTCCGACGGGCTTATACTTATCTCGGGCGACCCCGTGACGGGCGAAACCTCTAAGATAGGCGAGCTTGCCATAAGGGTGGCGGCAAACGATATCTGGGCGGGCGGCGGCGAACCCTTCCTCGTAATGCTGACGATTATTGCCCCCGTAACCTATACGCCCGAGGATATAAAGAAGATAATGACAGACGCCGAGGCCGAGGCAAAGGCGCAGAACATAGAGATAGCCGGCGGGCACACCGAGTTTTCGGACGCCGTGAACAGGGTGATAGTCTGCTGCACGGCTTTGGGCAAAGCGGCAAAGCACTTCAAAGTTAAATCCGCCTCGGTAGGCGAAAGCATAGTGGTGACAAAATACATAGGGCTTGAGGGAACCGCCCTTTTAGCCGAGGCCTTTGCCGAAAGGCTTGAAAACAGCCTTGGCAAAGACGCGGTCGAGGAGGCGCTATCGCTTGCCAAGCTAACAGATGTTTCCGCCGAAAGCAAAATCGCGAGGCGGTGCGGCATAACCTCGATGCACGACATAACCGAGGGCGGCATATACGGCGCCGTAAGCGAGCTGTGCGAGGGCGCGGGCGTGGGCGCGAGGCTGTATACGGACAAGATACCAGTGCTGCCCGTGACAAAGGCGGTGTGCGCCGAGCTTGGCGCCGACCCGTACAGGCTTATATCGAGCGGCAGCATGCTTATAACCACTAAAGACCCCGGCGCGCTTATAGAGGCGCTAAGTAAAGCGGGCATTAAAGCCAGCGTGGTAGGCGAAATAACGGAAGGAAAACCCACCGCCATAGACGGCGGCAACGAAATAACGCTGGATGTAAGGGCGGACGAACTCTTCCGGCTTACCCAGACGGCGGAAAAAACTAGACAGCGGAGCGTAACATCGTGAACAGCATGACCGGCTACGGCAAAGGCATTGCCGAAAGAAATGAAAGAAAGCTGACCATAGAAATCAAATCGGTAAACCACAGGTTTTTGGACTTGCTGTTCAAGCTGCCGAGGGGCTTCCAGTTCGCCGAGGATAGGCTACGCAAGCTGATATCCGAGAAAATCGTAAGAGGGCACCTCGAGGTATTTTTGACATACGAGGACAACCGCGCCGAAAAGACGGCTTTGAGCCTGGATAAGCAGCTTGCCAAAAGCTATCTGGACATAGCCGCCGAGCTTGAAAGCATAGGCTACAACAACGACCTTACGGTTTCCGCCGTGCTGAGGACGACCGACCTTGTCAAGGTTGTGCAGTCGGAGGACGACGAGGCTGCGATAATCGAATTAATAACGGAAGCCGCTGTATCGGCGATCGAAAACCTTACGGTTATGCGCTCGACAGAGGGCAGAAAGCTGGTTGCGGATATCGCGGATAAGATAAACGCCATCGAGAAGGAGCTTGAGTTCATTGAGCAAAGGGCGCCTTCGGTGGCGGAGGAATACAGGGAGAAGCTTAGGCAAAGGATAGCCGAGGCGCTTTCGGGCGTCGAGGTGGACGAGGCAAAGCTTCTTAACGAAGTGGCGTTCTTTGTCGACAAGTTCAATATCGACGAGGAAATAACCCGCCTAAAAGGTCATATTTCGCATTACAGGGAAATACTCCCGCAGGAATCGCCCACGGGAAAGCAGCTTGATTTTCTTACTCAAGAGGCCTTCCGTGAGGTAAATACCATAGGAAGCAAATGCAACGACGCTGAAATTACAAAAAGCGTTTTGGTTCTGAAAAACCTCATCGAGATGGTGAGGGAGCAGGTTCAGAATCTCGAGTGAGGTTGTCAGGTGGTTATGGACAGAAAAGGCATACTGTTTGTGTTATCGGGACCGTCCGGAGCGGGCAAAGGTACGGTGCTTAAAGAGGTTTTGCAAAGGGTTAACGGGCTTGCTGTGTCGGTTTCGGTAACAACGAGGTCGCCGAGGCCGGGCGAAATAGACGGCGTGCATTACCACTTCCGCACCAAAGACGAGTTTAAGCAGATGGTAAAAAACAACGAGTTTCTGGAGCATGTGTCAAAGTTCCAGAACTACTACGGCACCCCTAAGGCGCATGTTGAAAAACTCTTAAATGACGGTATGGATGTCATTCTGGAGATAGAAACAAAGGGCGCCGCAAAGGTAAGACGGGCCAACCCCGACGCCGTGTATATCTTCATAACCCCCTCTAATTACGAGGAGCTTACGAGAAGGCTTAGCTGCCGCGGCACCGAGTCCCCCGAGGTGTGCGAGCTAAGGCTTAAGATAGCAAAGACCGAATACAAGAGCATCAAATATTACGACTACATCGCCATAAACGACAACCTGGAGGAATGCGTGAATACAGTGCTTTCTATAATTCACGCCGAGCGCAATAAGAGGATACGCAACCAGAAGTTAGCCGAAAATCTTATACAGCTAAAATAAACATCCAAAAACGGAGGATATAAATATGATTGATCCGCCTATCGACAAACTCATCAAAAAGGCGCCCTGCCGCTACGCTTTAGTGGTCGCCATAACCAAGAGGACGAAAGAGCTGCTTTCGATGGATGACCCCGAGCTTGAGGCTTCGGGCATGAAAGCTATCTCTTATGCCGCCAAAGAGATTTACGAAGGCAAAATAAGGATAACAAAATAATGGCAGTAAAGACGGTAATTGTGGGGGTTACGGGCGGGATAGCCGCCTATAAGTCCTGCGAACTGGTATCGAGGCTTAAAAAGCTGGGGTACAATGTAAGAGTTATAATGAGCCGGAACGCTACCGAGTTCGTTACGCCCCTGACATTCGAAACCCTTAGCAACAACAGGGTCGTTACCGATATGTTCGACAAGGACAGGCCCTTCGAGGTAGAGCATATAAGCTTCGCCAAAGAGGCGGCGGCTTTTGTTATCGCGCCCGCCACGGCCAACTTTATCGGCAAGGCGGCGGAGGGCATTGCCGACGATATGCTCACCACCACGGTGATGGCCACTCTTGCCCCGGTTATCGTATGCCCCGCAATGAATGTGAATATGTACTTCAGCCCCGCCGTGCAGAAAAACCTCGCCACCCTTAAGGAGAGGGGCTGGCATATCGTGGAGCCAAACGAGGGTATGCTTGCCTGCGGCGATGTGGGCAAGGGAAGAATGGAAGAGCCCGAGGCAATCGCTGGCTATGTAGACGGCCTTCTTACCCCCAATCCCGATTACAGGGGCAAGACCGTGCTTATTACCGCGGGGGCGACCCGCGAGCCCGTGGACGGCGTGAGGTTTATCTCCAACCGCTCGTCGGGCAAGATGGGCATGGCAATTGCCGAAGCCGTTATGGACAGGGGCGGCAAAGCCGTTGTAATACAGGGCTATACCTCGGTGGGCGCGCCTAAAGGCGCCGAAGTGGTGAAGGTATCCACTACCGAGGAGATGTATTCGGCGGTGATGGAGCGTTACAAGGAAGCCGACATTATAATTAAAGCGGCGGCCCCCGCCGACTATAAGGTAAAAAATTACTCCGCCTCCAAGATAAAGGCGCCTTCGCTCTCTTTGGAGCTTGAGAAAAACCCCGATATCGCCGCGGCGGTGGGCAAGGTTAAGGAAGGGCGCAGGCTTGTTGTGTTTGCCGCCGAAACCGAGGAGCTTCTTAAAAACGCCCGCAAAAAGCTGGACGCCAAAAACGCCGATATGATAGTCGCGAACGATGTGACCATGGAAGGCGCGGGCTTCGACGCCGACACAAACATCGCCACCCTTATAAAGGCCGACGGGGCGATTATCTCTTTGGAAAAAATGACAAAATCTGAGCTCGCGCATGTAATTCTGGACGAAATCGCCGCAATGTAGCCGGGCGAGAAAAGATGATTTATAAGGTTATCGTAGACATCAGCAATCAGGAAGTAGACAGGGTATTCGATTACTCGGCGAGTTTCGATGTGCCCGTCGGCAGCCGCGTTCTTGTCCCTTTCGGAAGGCAGACCAAAGAAGGGTTTGTTATTTCCACAGCCGAAACCAGCAAACACGAAACAAAAGACATCATAAAAGTCCTGGACGATTACCCCGTAATCCTGCCCGAGATGCTAAAGCTTTGCGAGTATCTTAAGGCGCAGAATATACGCTACATAGACAGCTTACGGCTTTTTATTCCCGCTAAGTTAAGGGGCGGAAGGGTTAAAATACTTAGCAAGTACCTTCTTTCGCTTGCCGAAGGGGTTAACGCGGAAGAAGCGAAAACCCGCTTAAGGAAGGGTTCGGACGCCCAGGCCGCTATTCTGGACGAATTGGCGGCTGCCCCGAGGTTCGAGAGCGAGATAAACGCCATGTACTCGGCGTCGGCGGTAAAGTCGCTTCTAGCCAAAGGGCTTATAAAGAAAGAGCTTGTCGAGATAGAGCGCGCCCCGCAGGCGATGGCGGTAAAACGAAAGGAAATTACCCTAACCGAAGAGCAGCAAAAGGCCGTCGACACCGTAATGAATGGCGGCGAGGGCGTATACCTTATACACGGCGTGACGGGAAGCGGCAAGACCGAAATCTACATGACCATAATAGAAAAGCTGCTTGCCGAAGGCAAAACCGCCATAATGCTCGTGCCCGAAATCTCGCTTACGCCGCAGATGCTGGGGGTGTTCCGGCTTAGGTTCGGCGACAAGGTGAGCGTTCTGCACAGCGGGCTGTCTGACGGCGAGCGTTACGACGAGTGGAGAAGGCTTCGCCTCGGAGAGTCGAGGGTGGCTTTGGGAGCAAGGTCGGCGGTGTTCGCGCCCGTGCAAAACCTGGGCGCCATAATCATAGACGAAGAGCACGACACAAGCTATGTGAGCGAAGGCAATCCCCGTTATTTTACCTCGGACATAGCCACATTCAGGATAAAATATAACCGCGCCAAGCTGATAATGGGAAGCGCTACGCCTTCTTTAGACAGTTACCAGAAGGCAAAAACGGGCGAGTATAAGCTGATAACCCTGAGAAACAGGGTGAACAGGTGCGAGCTGCCCGTAATGGAAACCATCGATATGCGAAAGGAGCTTCGGGCTGGCAATGTGTCGATTTTCAGCAAAGAGCTTCTTTCGGCCCTGGACAAGACGCTTGCCGAGGGCAATCAAGCCATGATATTTCTTAACAGGCGGGGCTTTGCCTCGTTTGTAAGGTGCCGAAGCTGCGGGTATGTCGCGAAGTGTAAAGACTGCGAGGTAAGCCTTACATACCATAAGGACGACAACACCCTGAAGTGCCACTACTGCGGCAGGCAGTACAAGATGATAGACAAGTGCGTCGTTTGCGGGTTTCAGCACCTCAAAGAGGGCAAGGTAGGCACGCAGAAGGTCGTGGAGGAGATTAACAGGATATTCCCGCACGCCCGAGTGCTTCGCATGGATAACGACACCACGAGGACAAAGGACGCCTACTTTAAGATTTTGTCGGCGTTCGGAGAGGGCAAGGCCGATATCCTTGTGGGCACGCAGATGATAGCTAAGGGGCACGACTTCCCCAATGTCACGCTTGTGGGCATACTTGACGCCGACCTCGCGCTTTACTTTTCGGACTACCGCTCCAACGAGCGCACCTTCCAGCTTATTACCCAGGTTGCCGGCAGGGCGGGCAGGGAATGTAAGCGGGGCAGGGTTATTATGCAGACCTACAACCCCAAGCATTATGTCTTTCGCTACGCCGAAAGGTACGACTACGAGGGGTTTTTCGAGAAGGAATCCAATGTGAGGGAAACCACAAAGTTCCCGCCGTTTACGAGGATTGTAAGGCTGCTCGTCCTTTCGCAGAAAGAGGATGAGGCGCTAAAGGCGACGCGAAAGCTGTATACCGAGCTTTCGGCGCTTAAGACCGAAAGGTTTATGAAGGAGATAATAAGGGTTCAGGCCATGCGCGCGCCGATTAAGCGCATAAGCGGAAGCCACAGGTTCCAGGTTGTGATATGGGAGGCCCTGCCCGAAAAGGCGGAGGTTATGCCTGAAATCTATAAAATAGCAGAATCGGCAATAAGCAGGGATGTAACGGTGTTTTGCGAAATCAACCCCCAACAGATGATATAACACCGACAATAAAAAAATACTAACAGTAAAGGTAAACATGGCAGTAAGGAACATTTTTTTCGAGGGAGATCCCATTCTCCGCAAAAAGGCAAAAGAAGTAACCGTCTTTGACGAAAGGCTGGGCGTCCTTTTGGACGATATGTTTGAGACTATGCGCGTAAACGGCGGCGTAGGCCTGGCCGGCCCGCAGGTGGGAATACTTAAAAGGGTTGCCGTAATAGAGTACGGCGACGACAAGCTGGAGCTTGTTAACCCCAAAATTCTCTCGCAGTCGGGAAGCGTTATCGGCCTTGAGGGCTGCCTTTCGGTAGACCACAAAAAGGACGGCAAGGTTATAAGGCCGCAGGAATTGACGCTCGCGTATCAGGACAGGCACGGCGCCCGCCACGAGCGCAAGGCCGAAGGCTGGCTTGCCCGCATTGTCTGCCACGAGCTTGACCACTTAGACGGCATCCTTTTTATAGATAAAGTTATAAAGGACGAAAAAGAAGGAGAGTAAATGAAGGTAATCTTTTTGGGAACGCCCGAATTTGCCGAAACAATCCTGAGGGCTGTTTGCGCCTCCCGCCACAGGGTGGTTGCCGTTGTCACCCAGCCCGACAAGGTTAACGCCCGAGGAAAAAAGGTTGTCGCCTCGCCGGTAAAGGCGGCGGCGGAAGAGCTCGGGTTGCCCGTCTATCAGTTTGAGAGGATAAGTAGGGACGGGGTGGATGTTTTGAGGGCGCTTAACGCCGACATTATGGTTACGGCGGCCTATGGGCAGATACTTTCCAGGGAGATACTTTCGCTATGCCCGCACGGGGTTATTAACGCGCACGGCTCGATACTGCCTAAGTACAGGGGGGCTTCGCCCGTACAATGCGCCCTGCTTAACGGCGAGCCGGAAACGGGCATAACCGTTATGAAAACCGAGTACGAGGTGGACAGCGGGGACATTATTCTTATAAAAAAGATTACCTTGCGCGGGCACGAAAACTGCGCCGAGGTTATGGATATGCTGGCAAAAGCCGGGGGCGAGGCGATTGTCGAGGCTTTGGACAGCATAGAGGACGGCAGGGCGGCCTTTACCCCGCAGGACCATTCGCAGGCGACCTTCTGCAAAAAGATAAACAAAGAGGACGGAAAGATAGATTTCAGCCTGGACGCGGGCGAGATAGTAAACCGCGTAAGGGCTTTTACCCCCTGGCCTTCGGCGTACTGCGAGTCGCCCTACGGCAGGCTTAAGATTTTAAGGGCCCATGCCATAGACGGCGATTTTGAGGGCGAATTCGGAGAGATTATCGAAAGCGACAAAAACGGCGTTAGCGTAAAATGCGGCAAGGGAGCCTTAGTGCCAACCGAAGTTCAGCTTGAGGGCGGCAAGGCCATGGATATAGCCAGCTTTTTAAGAGGGCGGGCTCTTGCCAAAGGGAGTATCCTTAAATGAGGTTAAAGACCGCTTACGAGATACTCTCCTCGGTGATACGAGGGGGAGCCTACGCCAATATCGCCCTTAACGACATTAAGGACGAAAGCGAGCGGGCGTTCGTGACGAGGGCGGTTTACGGCGTTCTGGAGAGATATTTCGAGCTGGACACCATTGTTTCGGCGCTTTCGGAAAAGCGCCCCAAGCCCGAAATAAGGGTTTTGCTGATGCTTGGTATTTACTGCCTTAAATATACCGAGATACCGCATTACGCCGTTGTAAACGAGATTGTCGAGTTGTCCAAATTCGGCGGCGCGGCGGGGTATGTTAACTCTGTTCTTAACAGGGCGGCAAGGGGCGAATATACCCTGCCTGCCAAGGGCAAGAAAGCAGAGGAGATAAGATACAACCTGCCTTACGGGCTTATAGAGCTTATAAAAAAGGAGTACCCGAGGGCGTACCCGCGCATTCTCGAGGCACAGCCCCGCGAAGAGGAGCATATAAGGCTTAGGGCGGGGGTAAGTGAAGATACTTTAGGTTTGGCAGCTTCCGAAAAGACCCTGACGGGTTATTATGTGAAAGTCACCCCCGAAATAAAGAAATCATATAACGAAGGAAAGCTTACCTTCCAGAGCTATACCTCGACGCTTGCCGTGCTTGCCATGGGAGAGGTTGCGGGCAGAAAGGTTCTGGACCTTTGCGCCGCGCCGGGCGGCAAAAGCCTGTTTTTGGCGGAGAGGGGGGCTACCGTTACGGCTTGCGAGATACACCCCCACAGGGCCGAGCTTATAAAGGCTTACGCAAAAAGGATGAAGGTAGGGCTCGATGTAAAAGTTTGCGACGGCATAAACCCGCCCAAAGAGTTCTGGGGCGCATATGACGCCGCTTTGGTGGACGCGCCATGCTCGGGGCTGGGGGTTTTGGGCAAAAAGAAGGATATCGCCCTAAACAGAAAGGGCGGGGATATAAAAGAGCTTGCCGAAATCCAAAATAAGCTTTTGTCGGCGGCTGCAAAGTGCGTTAAGGCGGGCGGGGTGTTGGTGTATTCGACCTGCACCATCTTAAAAGAAGAAAACGGGCTTGTGGTAAAGCGGTTTCTGGACGAGAATAAGGATTTTGAGCCCGAGGAGATACCCCTCCCTTACAACAATAAAGGAGAGCTCCAGTTTCTGCCCGACGGCAAAGGGACGGACGGCTTTTATATAGCCAGGATGAGAAAAAAGATATGTTAAGCCTGCAGGATCTCGATTACAACGAAATAAAGGAGCTTATTAAAGAGCTGGGGCAGCCGTCCTTTCGCGCCGACCAGGTTTTTGATATGGCGATGAAAGATAAGGACTACGCCGAGGTCACCAACCTCCCAAAAAGCCTGATCGCGGGGCTTGCCGAGAGATACAGGGCGAGGGCGGTAGAGGTTATTGCCGAATACAGAAGCAGGGACGGCTCTGTTAAGTATTTGTACAGGCTTTTTGACGGTAATATAGTAGAGGGCGTGTTTATGCCCCACGATTACGGGAATACCGTGTGTATATCGACGCAGGTGGGGTGCAGGATGGGCTGCGCCTTCTGCGCGAGCGGGATAGGCGGGCTGGCGAGAAACCTAACGGCGGGCGAGATGCTAGGGCAGGTGCTCGCGGCTAACCGCCTTAACGGCGGCACGCCCAAAAAGAGGACTGTAACAAACATCGTGCTTATGGGCAGCGGCGAGCCTCTTGACAATTACGAAAATGTGATAAAATTTATAAAGGCGGTATCCTTCGGGAAGGGGATAAATATAAGCCAAAGGAATATTTCGCTCTCGACGGTCGGGCTTGCGGACAGGATAAGGCAGCTTGCCGACGACGGTCTGAATATAATCCTTACCATATCATTGCACGCCCCTACGGACGAAAAGAGAAACGCCCTTATCCCGATGAACCGTAAATATCCTATAAAGGATATCATCGGCGCCGCCAGGTATTATTTTGAAAAGACGGGGCGGAGGATTATATTCGAGTATACTTTGGCGGAGGGCAAAAACTCGGACGCCGAAAGCGCCGAGGAACTTAGCCGCCTGCTTAAAGGCTTGAATTGCCATGTAAACCTTATAAAACTAAACTATGTAAAGGAAAAGGGCTTGAAGAGCGCTAACGACGACAGCGTAAAAGAGTTTCTTTCGATACTCCAAAAAAATAAGATTTCGGCGACCCTGAGGCGCAGCATGGGGCAGGACATCGAGGGCGCCTGCGGGCAGCTGAGAAGGAAGTATCTGGGGGAATCGTGATATGAAAAGAAGTATCGTTAAGGAAGGGCAGATAGTAAAGATTGTCGCGAACAGGTACACCGTGGCGGGCGATGGGAAGGTTTATACCGCATTCGCCAGAGGAAGGCTGAGGCTCGGCGAGGATATCTTTGTGGGCGATATGGTCGAGTTTGAGGTACAGAAGCCCCTATCGGTTATCTGCCGGGTTTTGCCCCGTAAAAATAAGCTGATAAGGCCGTATGTAGCCAACATCGACAAGGCAATTATAGTTATCGCCAAAGAGCCCGAGCCCGATTTGCTGCTTCTGGACAAGATACTTCTTAACTGCTACAAAGAGGGCATAGACCCCGTTATTTGCTACAACAAAACCGACCTCGCCGGCCCCGAGGAGATTGAGAACACCCTTAAGCCGTATAAAGAGTTTGCCGAAACGGTTAAAGTGTCGTCGCTTACGGGAGAAAACATTGAGGAATTGGGGCGCATGATAGAGGGAAGCCTTGCCTGCCTCGCCGGGCAGTCGGCGGTGGGAAAGACGAGTATACTAAACAGCCTTGCGGGCCTAAGCCTTAAGACGGACGAGCTTTCGCAAAGGATAAAGAGGGGCAAGAACACCACCCGCCATGTAGAGATTTTTGAGGCGGCGGGAGGGCGGATTGCCGACACCTGCGGGTTCTCGATGCTTGAAACCGTCGAGCTGGAGCCAGGGGAGCTTATATATTATTACCCCGAGTTTTTGCCGCTTCAGAACAAGTGTAAATATAAAAGCTGCACGCATACCGCCGAGCCCGACTGCGCCGTAAAAGAGGCGTTAAAAGAGGGCGGCGTTGACAAAGGAAGATATGAAAGGTATACTTTTATATATAACGAATTGAAGGAATTTTGGGACAAAAAGTATGAGTAAAATTCTTATCGCGCCATCCATTTTGTCGGGCGATTTCGCCAATATGGAGGCGACCGTAAAAAAGGTAGAAGAGTGGGGCGGCGACCTCGTGCATTGCGATGTTATGGACGGCGTTTTCGTAAAAAATATAACCTTCGGGATGCCGATGATAGCGGCGCTAAAGAAGGTGTCCGGGCTTCCTCTGGATGTCCACCTTATGATAACCGAGCCCGAAAGGTATATTGACGAGTTTATCGCCGCGGGTTCGGACTGGCTTTCCTTCCACCCCAACGCCAGCAAGGACCCCTTGTCCGCCATAAGAAAGATTCGCGAGGCCGGCGTAAAGGCGGGGCTTGTGTTTAACCCCGACATACCCTTCCAGCCGTACGCCCATATGTTTAAGGAGTGCGACTTTATTCTTGTGATGAGCGTCTTCGCGGGAAGGGGCGGGCAGAAGTTTATAGAAAGCTCTTTGCAAAAAATAAGCGAAATTAAAGCTTACCTTAGAGAAAACAATTTGGATATCCCTATTGAGATAGACGGCGGCATAAACGAGCAGACCGCCATCTGCGCGAGGGAAGCGGGCGTCGATATACTTGTCGCGGGAAGCGCGGTATTCGGCTCGCAAGACCCCGCAAAGACTATAAAGGCGCTAAGAGGGGAGTAGCTTAAACCGTGATTTTACGCAACACAAGAAGCCGTCATAAGACGGCTTCTTTTGATGTGGCGTAGAATTTGCCCGCTAGGCTTCCTGCTTCCCGAACAGCTTTTTGAAGTATCTTATTATGCTTTTTACAAACGGCGGGCAGCTGATGCAAATAAACCTCATATTCTCTCCCTTTTATGCCAATATATGCGCATAAAAAATAATTGTTACAAATAAAATAAATCGTTTCGGGAGATAAAAAAATCAAGCCTCTTTGGGCTTGATATTCTTTAGCTATAATAGAGAGAAGCGGCTATGCCGCTGTAACCCGTTTGATTGCCGATTTGATATTTGCTTATTTTTCCGCTTTTCTTAGCGTGCGCAGGCATCTGGTGCAGACATATTGATCCTTTACCTTGCCGCTTGCGTCGGCGAGGGCGACCTTCTGCACATTTACGCCCCAAGACCTGTTGGTCTTAATGTTGCTGTGGCTCACTTTGTGCCCGCTCATAGGGCCTTTTTGGCATATACTGCATACTCTGGACATGTATCTTTACCTCCGTTGCGGTGTTGTTATAGATAAGAGGCATTTGGCGTTTGGCTTTGCTTATTGCGCTCTATAATATCTATGTAAAATTGCACCTTTAGATTATACATTGAAATATTGACTTTGGCAACGGAATTTAAGCAAAATATTTAATCCAGTCAAAAAATAAAAGGGGTATTTTTTGCGCGCGCGGGCGGATTTTGTACTTTATGCTTGCAAATTGCGCTGCTTTGCTATATCATAATATCTGAATACAAAGGATATAACTAATTATAACATTAAGGGAATTTATGGCGCTTAACACCTCCAACATCTACGGCAACATAACCATTAGCGACGACGCGGTGGCAATGCTCATCCGCAAAATTGCTTTGGAATGTTACGGGGTGGTGGATCTCGCATCCAGAAGGCTGTCGGATAGCCTGCTGGAGCTGTTTAACCGTGTGCCGGTCACAAAGGGCGTAAAACTCGTGACGATGGACAACCGCGCTTTCGTAGACCTCTATGTAATTCTTAAAGACGGCGTAAACAGAGAGGCGGTGGTTTCCAGCCTTAAGGCTTCGGTGCAGTACAATGTAGAGCACCTTACCGGCATGAGGGTCAAATCGGTTAATGTCCATATTGTAGGCGTCAAATTGTAGCCCAGACAAGGACTAATAATGATTACAATTCTTAACGATATAGATGTAAGAAATATTTTCGCGGGGGCGGGGGTTAATCTTGAGATTAACAAAAGCCATATAGACAGCCTTAATGTCTTCCCCGTACCGGACGGCGACACGGGCACGAATATGCTGCTTACCCTTTCGTCGGCGCTTCGCGAAATGGAGAGCGTGCAGTCGTCTTCGCTTGCCGATATCTGCCAGGCGATTTCGAAGGGCGCGCTTAAGGGAGCGAGAGGAAACAGCGGCGTTATCCTGTCGCAGATTTTCAAGGGAATGACACAGGTAATGTCAGAGGGCAATACGGTTAACACCAAGTCCTTCGCCAAAGCCCTTAAGAGGGGCACCGAGGTTGCCTACGATGTCGTTACCCACCCCAAGGAAGGCACGATTCTTACGGTTGTGCGCATGGTAGGCGAGTATGCCGTAAAAGTAGCCAACAAACAGAGCGATTTTTTGGAGTTTTTCCGCAAAATCCTGCAAAAAGGCGAAGAAGTATTGGCTTCTACCCCCGAAATGCTGCCCGTTCTTAAGAAAGCCGGCGTTGTCGACGCGGGCGGGAAAGGGCTTCTCGTGATACTTTACGGTATGTACAACACGCTCGCGGGCATCGATATGCAGCCCATCGAGCAGGAGGAAGGAGCCCCGGGCACACCAAAACAGACAGAATTCCAGATAGATAAACACAACCTCGAAGAGATAAATTTTGCCTACTGCACCGAGTTCTTTGTTATTAACCTCAACAAGACTACCACAATTTCGGATATAGACAAGCTAAGGGACAAGCTTAACGAGATTGGCGACAGCGTTATAGTCGTTGGCGACCTCGAGCTTGTAAAGGTGCATGTTCATACAAATAACCCCGACAAGGCGCTGGGGTACGCCTTAACATTGGGCGAGTTGGACAAACCCAAGATAGAAAATATGCTTCAGCAAAGCCGCGAGTTCAAAAAGGAACTCGAAAGGGTGTCGCTAAAGGAGCAGGCGATAGTCGCCGTTTGCACGGGCGAGGGAATCGACAGTATTTTCCGCGAATTGGGAGCCGAGGCAACAATTTGCGGCGGGCAAACGATGAACCCGAGCGTCGCCGACATCGTAAATATCGTGGACAGCATTGGCGCGAAGAATGTTTTTGTGCTTCCCAACAACAGCAACATTATTCTGGCCGCCGAGCAGGCGAAGGAGCTTACAAGGGCAAATATTGTTGTTATAGCTACAAAAAACATACCTCAGGGCATCGCGGCAGCAATTAACTTCAACCCGGAGGCAAGCATCGAGGAAAACACAAGGGCTATGCAAAAGGCAGCCGAAAATGTGCGCGCGGGGCAGGTAACCCATGCCGTAAGGGATACCGAGATGGACGGGCTGGAGCTTCAAACGGGCGACATTATAGGTATATACAAGCAGATTGTGGCTAAAGGCAGCGATCCCGACGAGGTTGCGATAGAGGTTGCGGGCAAGATGACGGACGATTCGACGGCGGTTATCACCCTTTATTACGGCGAGGATATAACCGAGGAGAGGGCAAACGCTTTAGTAGAAAAGCTGCAGGGGCTGTACCCGTTCTACGATGTTATGGCCTATTACGGCGGCCAGTCACATTATTATTACTACATCAGCGTTGAGTAATGGACGAGCTGCTTTCGCTGAAGGGAGTGGGCGAAACAACCCTCAGAAAACTTCACGAGCTTAATATTTTCGGGCTTGACGACCTCGCGGCGTTTTTGCCCAGGGATTATATGGATTTTGACTCCGCTTTGCCTTTGGAAAAAGGTGAGGGCGGGGCTTTTGTTTTATCCGAGGTTACGGTTAAATCGGTATCCAAACCCTTCAGAAAGGGAGGGCTTAGCGTCTACCGCGCTTACGGCGTTTCGGACGGCGGGGCGAAGGTGAGGCTTACCTGGTACAACAGCCCCTTTGTGGCAAAGCACATTTCCGAGGGCGTAAGGGTGAGGGTGTGCGGAAAGCTACGGGTGAGCGGGCAGAAGGAGCTTATTAATCCCGCTTTTGAGATATGCGCCGGTAAGGTTAAGCTTGCGGGTATACGCCCGATTTACCCGTTAAAAGGGCTTATCCCGCAGACAACCATGCAAAAGATTGCCCGCGATATGCTGGGGAAATATACCCCCGAAAGCATAATACCCGAAAGCTCGCATAATAAGCACAGCCTTATGAGCCTCGCCGAGGCGGTAAGGGCGGCGCATTTGCCGAACAGCATAAGGGAAGCCGACGAGGGAAGAAAGAGGATAGCCCTTGAGGAATTGGTAAAACGCATAGCCGCCTTTAAGATGGTGAGGGAGAGCGAGAGAAGGTATAATACTTATCCGCAACCCGCAAGCTGTATAGATGCCGCCGAAAGGGCGCTGCCGTTTGTGCTTTCGGCTTCGCAAAAGGCTGCGGTGGAAAAAATAACAGGGGTTTTGAGAAGCGGTAAGCCCTTAAACGCCATGCTCGCGGGCGATGTCGGAAGCGGAAAGACCGCCGTGGCAATGCTCTCGGCGTATTTTGCCGTAAAAAACGGCTATCAGGCGGCGTTTATGGCGCCTACCGAGATACTTGCCGTACAGCATTACAACAATTTTGAAAAAACCCTTGCCCCGCTTGGCGTAAGGATTGCCTTGCTTTGCGGAAGCACGCCCGTTGCCGACAAAAGGGCTGTAAAATGCGCTCTTGAGAGCGGCGGCGCCGATATCGTTATAGGCACTCAGGCCTTGTTTTCGGCGGGAGTGGCTTTCAATAACCTCGGGCTGGTCATTATTGACGAGCAGCACCGCTTCGGGGTGGCGCAGAGGACGGCGCTTATAGACAAGGGAAGGGCTGTGGATACGCTTACCCTTTCGGCAACGCCCATACCGAGATCGCTAAGGCTTACGATGTTCGGGGACATAGATATTATCCATCTTGAAAGGCGGCACCCCGCCGACAACATAACGACGGCGGTTGTGCCCGGGCGCAAGCGGGGGGATATGCTCGAATACATCGTGAAGGAATGCGAGAAGGGCGGGAGGGCGTTTATCGTCGCCCCCAAAATTGAGGAGGACGGCGACGGCTACGCCGCCGAGGAATTATATTCCGAGCTTAAATCCGCATTCGGGAAGCGGGTAAAAATAGGGCTTTTGCACGGGAGGATATCGCCCTCGCAAAAGATAGCCGCCATAAGGGGCTTCGAGAGGGGGGAGATAGGCATACTTGTATCGACAACGGTTGTAGAGGTCGGCGTAGATGTGCCCGACGCCTCGATTATGGCGATAATGGGCGCCGAGAGGTTCGGGCTGGCGACTTTGCATCAGCTGAGGGGCAGGGTAGGCAGAAACGGCGGGAAGGCTTACTGCTTCCTGTACACAGAGAAAAACCCCCGTGAGCAAGCCCGCCTTGAAATAATGGCGAAGGAGACCGACGGGCTTGCCGTTGCCGAAAAAGACTATGAGCTTAGGGGCGCGGGCGACTTTCTGGGCGAAAGCCAAAGCGGAAGGGGATTCGCCGGGGTCAATCTGCCCGTAAGCCTTGTTAACCTAGCCGCATCCCTCGCCGGCGAAGTGGACGCCGTCAAATATGGGGAAATACTGAGGGATTACATTTTAAGGTTCGGGTTAAGGAGGATAACCTTATCATAAATCTATGCCCGCTATGTGTATGCGTGAGGGGTCTTTTGCCGAGCTGTAAATTACACTTACCGTTCCGTTAAGGTTTATAATAAAGTTTGCCGAGTTTGCCGAAATGTTTATCGTGCTTTCGGCTATGGCGCCGTCGTTTCTTATATCGGTAAGCCTTAATTTGTCTCCCGATTTTTCTTTAATTAGCATAAGATAGCCGCCGCCGTAGCCCTCGCAGAAATAGATATCTTTTATGTCGTCATATAGCGAGGAGTTTGAGGCAACAAGGTCGAGGTTCATATCCAGTAAAATTACGCGGGGCTTTTCGCCCTTGAGAAGCAAAAATATGGTCGAGCCGTTCTGGTAGATATCCGCGCCGCCCCCTTTGCCGGCGTACACCCTTTCGCAGTCGGACTCCCTGAATGTCGCCGAGTGCTTGGCTACATATACCTCGCTGCCCGTATGCTCGACAACGAGGAATTTTTGGGCGCCGCCCTCGGTGGCGGGCATAACCTTTAGCGCCGTTTTGCCGGGCACGCTTATGTTGGAGTAGCCCGTAAGGTCTTTGTCAAGGGATATGACGCTGTAGCCGTTTATGCCGTTTATAAATATGATAAAGTTGGAGCGCATTTCGATAATTTCCAGCACGTTGCCCGACGGTATAAACGCCGTTTTTTCGACCTCGCCGTTTTTTATGAGATGGACGGCCGACTGCGCCCTTTCGGCAAGAAGCATAAAGCCCGCGCTTAAAGGGAAAATCTTTGCGCCGCTTAGCGCGTCAAGCTCGGTTTGTCGGCCGGATTTGAGTTCGTAATCGACTATAAACAGATAACACTTTTTGTCGTCCTTTACCGCTACGGCAAGCCCCTCGGTGGTAAGCTGCGAGGTGACATATTGCGTGGGCGAATCGCAGGAGAGGGTGAGGCAGCTGTTCAGGGTGCCGCCCTCGGACATATTAATTACGGTTACCGATTGCCGCTCGACGGTAAAATCGCCGTCTGTGGGCGCGCCCGAAACGACAAGCAATATGCCCTTGTTGGTTTGGTGGGTTGCCTCCAGCTTAAGGGCGGCGTTTACCGCTATCGATTGCTCGTATAAAAAAGTGTCGCTCCGGGAAGGCTGTTTGGGAAATCTGGATGAATTAACGGGCGGCTCGACGATAATCGGCTCGTCTTCTATATTCTGCGCGGGCGGCGGCGTGTCTCCTCCGTTTCCGTCGTTTGCCTCTACATCTTTAAACAGCTTTGTGAAGCCGTCTCCCCCCGCTATCGCCATCAGCACGGCTATGGCGACAAGCAGCACTATTGCCAGAATCCTCGGCGCGCTTTTAAGCATACTACCTCGCTTGTAGGGGTAATTATAGCAGAGGTATTTTTGCCTTCAAGCGCTTAGACAAATTCTTACAAAACCTTTAATATTTCTTTTACGATTGCGGCGTTGGCGTTTTTGTAAACGGGGGCAGGCTCGGGCTTTACTATTATGCGGTGTATTGCCCCGTAGAGTGCCTCGGGGGTAAGTGAGCTTTGCTCCAGAATCTCCAGAAAGCCGTGCTTTTGGTAGCTTTTCGCGTTGTCAAGCTGGTCGCCCCTGCTTGCCCCTTTGGGTAAAGGTATGCAAAGCGTCCTTTTGCCTAAAGCCGCGGCCTCGGCGAGGCTGTTTGCACCGCCCCGCATGACCACCATATCCGCCGCCGCGTAAAGGTCGGGGATATCGTCGGCGAAGGTAAGGCAGGTATACCCCTGTTTTGAGGGGGATTTTGCGGCGTTTTTGCCCGCTATATGAATGACATTGAAATCTTTGAGAAGCTTGTCGAGGCAGCCCGAAAGCGCGTTGTTTATCGCCTCAGCGCCCAGGCTTCCCCCGAATACCAGAACGGTGGGGCGGGGAGTTATACCGTATTTCTGCACCGCTCTTGATGCGTCGCCTTTCAGGACTTCCTCCCTTATCGGGCTTCCCACAAACTTGCCCCCCTTTGTTTCGGGAAAGCTGGTTAGCACCGACGCCGAGAACATGGCGATAATTTTGTTGGCGAGCCCCATTGTGAAGTCGCTTTCGTGCGTTACAACGGGTATTCCCAAAGACTTCGCCGCGATGCAGGCGGGCAGGGCGGCGTATCCGCCTTTGCCGAATACGACATCTATGTTATGCGCTTCCAGAATGGCTTTTGCCTCTTTGACGCCCTTACTTAGAACAACGGGGATTTTGGCGTTGGCGAGAAGGTTGGCCCGGTTGAATTTTACCGTGGAAACCTGAAAAAAGGGTACGCCGTGCCCGGGGGCGAGCTCTTTTTCCATTCCGCTTCCGCCGATATAGATAATTTTATCAAAATGCTTTTTTAACTCGGGAAGAAGGGCGAGATTGGGCATTATATGCCCCGCCGTGCCCCCTCCCGTAAGGGCGATGGATGGCATAGGTGTTACCTCCTAAGGGTATTTTATGAGAAGCATTAATAAAAATGTCCTTATGACGGACATTTAAGGAGAAATGAACAGGCTACGCCGTGAAGAGGGGACTGACGCCCCGTGAAGAGCAAACTTCGTTTGGGTGAAGAGCGGGCTTCGCCGGCGTTAAAGGTAATTAAGAGTATAAACCCCGCAAAAAATCCCGTGGCGTTAAAGATAATTAAGAGTATAAACCCCGCAAAAAATCCCGTAATGTATTGTAATGTATTCTAAAAAGTGTTACTATATACTAAAATATTGCATCAG
>DGDU01000045.1:5334-7691 GCA_002385605.1 Christensenella sp. UBA3944 | reverse complement strand
AATATTGCATCAGGCTCTTATTTAAGGAGGTTTATAAATTATGCGTTCCATAAAAATGGATACTTTTGATGGAAAAAGAATGAATGTTAACATCTGGGACGATGTCACGGATATAATCGGCGCCGTTGTGATAAGCCACGGTATGGCAGAGCACAGCGAAAGGTATGACCACTTCGCCAGGTTTCTTAACGAGAACGGATATGTCGTGCTTGCCGACGACCACAGAGGGCACCGCTACAACAACGCCGGGGCAAAGGGCGTCGTCGACGGCGACAGCTTCTTGCAGACCGTCGAGGATATGCGCACGGTGGTAGAGTTTGCCGCAAAAACCTACAATACAGATGTCTGCCTTATAGGGCACAGCTACGGCAGCTTCCTCAGCCAAAGGTTTATAGAGCTTTACAGCGGCAAGATTAAGGCCTGCATACTTAGCGGCACCGCGCACATGAAAAACCCTCTTATAATGGCCGGGAACGCCATCGCCGGCATTCAGAAGGCGATATTCGGCGGCGACAAAATAGGTTACTTTATAAACAAGCTCAGCTTCGGCGCCTACAACAAGCCCTTCGAGGCCCAGGGGCAGAAGTTCGCGTGGCTCTCCAGGGACAAAGAGCAGGTTGCAAAGTACGAGGCCGACGAGTACTGCGGATACCCCATGTCGATAGGCTTCTACAAGAGCTTTTTCTCGGGCGTCCTCAATATGTACGGCGAGGCCATAAACAATGTCCGCAAGGACTTCCCCATCCTGATAGCCGTAGGCAGCGACGACCCCGTTTCCAACAAGGCCGCGCTTGCCAACAAGCTGTACCAGTTCTACCTCGAGAAGGGCTTCACCAATGTTACCTACAAGGTTTACGACGGCGCCCGCCACGAGATACTTAACGAAACAAACAAAGACGAAGTTTACGCCGATTTCCTTGCATTCCTCAAAAAGAACGGCTAAACTATTAATATATCCCTGAAGATAAATGCGGGGCGGGTAATTTGCCGTAAAATACGAAATAATTGTTATATGGCGCCCGCTATCCGACGATGCAGACTTCTCCGGAGAGGACTTATGAGAAAAAGGTTAGTTTTATCGGTTGCCGTCCTGTTGATAGCCGCTTTGGCGGCTGTCGCCCTTTTCGCCTGCAAGCCTGAGGATACACATAAAGGCACACAAACCGTGAACATTTACACCGCGGAGGACTTGTTAAAACTTAAGGATAACCTCGGCCCCGATTTCGACGGGTTCACTTACGAATTGATGAACGATATCGACCTCGGCGGCAGGGAATGGACACCCATCGGGACAACCTACAACGATGCCTTTTGCTCGGCCTTTAACGGAAACGGGCACCGCATTTCGGGCATAAAGATCGTTAAAAACTCGCTGCCGCAAAACGGCGACGGGCAGGCGGTAATACACGAGGGCAACTCGACGGTGGGCTTCTTCGGCTTTACCAGAAACGCCAAAATAAAAGACCTTGTCCTTGATATAGATTACGACTATGTGTATGACGCCGAGAACATTTACGCCGGAGGGCTTATAGGCTACGCGTTCGGCGATACAGAGGTAAGCAACATTACCGTTAACGGCAATATAACCCTTAAGCTTTCCGTAAACGAGGACTCCCCCGCGCCTGTGGAGGACGAGATAGGCGACACCAACAGCATTAAGATTTACCTCGGCGGCGTATTGGGCGCCTCGACGGGCACCATAAAGCTTAGCGGCGTTACAAGCAACGCGTCCCTTCTTGCAGACCGCATTACCGACGAGCACGCCTGGGGCTTCGAGCAGGAGAGGGAGCGCATTCATACCGCCTTCGTGGGCGGGGTCGCGGGTTATGTACGCACCGTAGACCTTTCGGTTAAGCCCTCGGAAGAGGATGACGCCAACAACATCGTGGAAAACCTTATAAGCAACGGCGATATTACCGTTTTCGCCAGAAGGATAAACCTGGGCGGCGTTATCGGCAGCCTTTATAACAGCGTGAGCGCCAAAAACCTTTCGGTAGGCGGCGGCGCGAAGCTTATGGTATACGGCGATGTGCGCGCGAACGCCGGCGGCGTCATTGGCTATGCCGACAGGGTTGGGCTTTCGGAAGCAAGCTTTAACGGCGAGTTCATAAGGTTCGAGCGCGGCAAGGCCTCGGGCGAAGACAAAATCTTTAACATAGGCGGGCTTGTCGGGCACGCCGCTAACCTTACGGTTATTACCGATTCGGTTGTGGATACCATATTTATGCTTTATGAGAAAGTGGACTTTGCCGGCGCTCTGGTGGGCGTGCTTACCGACTCGGGAATAAATAACTGCGAGGCCAAAGGCAAGTACCTTAAGGTAAACGGCGACGGCTCGCTTCAGGATATCTTCGACA
>DGDU01000045.1:0-5030 GCA_002385605.1 Christensenella sp. UBA3944 | reverse complement strand
AAATACATCTTTGGAGATTCCCAAATGGTCGGGCGCCATCGGCAAGATATTCGGCGGCAAGGAAAACGGCGAACCACTGCAGGGCGTCGGCATAATTTCCGACCTTGATATCGACTTCGAGGCGTATTACGCCATAAAATGCTCGGTCGTCGAGAGAGTTAAGGCCGACGGCGAGGACGAAAACGGCGACACCATCTTCCAGAAGTTTAACAGCGAGATAAAATACGAAACCATTAATTACGCGGGGGAAAAGGTAATTTACAAGGATACCGAAAAGGAAAACCTTCAGCAACAATAATAAAACACCGAAATTTAAGCATCGTGGCGGACATTTAACGGCGAACGGAGTTTTCGCCCTTTTTGCTCGTTACGGCAAGGAGCATACAATGATAATTACGCTAAGAGACGAAAAAAGAGAGTTTCCCGCGGGGACGACCCCTATGGATATCGCGAGAAGCATAAGCGAGGGGCTTGCCAAAAACGCGCTGTGCGCCAGAGTTAACGGCAAGACCGTCGGGCTTTATACCCCCATCGAGAGTGACAGCGAAGTAGAGATACTTACCTTCGACGACGAGGAAGGGCGCAAGGCCTTCCGCCACAGCGCATCCCATGTTCTCGCGCAGGCGGTAAAGAGGATTTACCCCACCGCAAGGCTGGCGATAGGCCCCGCAATTCAGAACGGCTTTTATTATGACTTCGAGTTCAAGACCCCCATTTCCATGGAGGATCTCGAGGCGATTGAGGCCGAGATGAAAAAGATTGTTAAGGAGCATATCCCAATCGTAAGGGAAACGATAACGAGGGCGGAGGCTTTGAGGTTTTTCCGCGACGCCGACGAGCCCTATAAGGTTGAGCTTATTAGCGACCTTCCCGAGGACGCCGAGATAACGATGTACCGCCAGGGCGACTTTATAGACCTTTGCGCGGGCCCTCATGTACCCAACACGGCTTATATTAAGTCGTTCAAGCTTACCTCGCTTACGGGCGCATATTGGAAGGGCGACGAGCACAACAAGATGCTCACCCGTATTTACGGCACCGCCTTCGCCAAAAAATCCGACCTCGAGGATTACCTCGCCAAGATGGAAGAGGCCAAGCAGAGAGACCACAACAAGCTGGGCAGGGAGCTAGGGTTCTTCATGACGGACGAAAATATCGGGCAGGGGCTGCCTCTGCTTATGCCCAAGGGCGCCAAACTGTTCCAGATTCTCTCCCGCTTTGTGGAGGACGAGGAAGAAAGGCGGGGCTATATTCGCACCAAAACCCCCTACATGGCAAAGAGCCAGCTGTATAAGATATCGGGGCACTGGGACCATTACAGGGACGGCATGTTCGTAATGGGCGACGAAGAAAAGGACGACGAGGTTTTTGCCCTGAGGCCGATGACCTGCCCCTTCCAGTACACCATATATAACAACGGGCTGAAGTCTTACAGGGATTTGCCCAAGCGCTACGGCGAGACCTCGACGCTTTTCCGCAACGAGTCCAGCGGCGAAATGCACGGGCTTATAAGGGTAAGGCAGTTTACCATAAGCGAAGGGCACATTGTCTGCACGCCCTCGCAGCTAGAGCAGGAGTTCCGGGGCGCCTTAGATCTCGCCCTTTATATGCTAAAGTGCCTGGGGCTTTATGAGGATGTATCCTTCAGGTTCTCCAAGTGGGACCCCAACAATAAGGAAAAGTATATAGACGACCCCGCAGAATGGGAGTACGCCGAAAGCGAAATGAAGCGCATACTCGACCATATCGGGCTTAAGTACTCGGTAGGCATCGGCGAGGCGGCTTTCTACGGGCCCAAGCTGGATATACAGATAAGGAATGTGCACGGCAAAGAGGATACCCTCATTACCATTCAAATAGATATGTTCCTTGCCGAGCGCTTCAATATGTCCTATATAGACGAAAACGGCGACAAGGTGCGCCCCTATATCATCCACCGCACCTCGATAGGCTGCTACGAGCGCACGATGGCGCTTCTCATCGAAAAGTACAAGGCGGCCTTCCCCGTTTGGTTCGCCCCCGTGCAGGTGAGGGTGCTTAGCCTTACCGACCGCACCGTCCCCGAGGTTAACGAAGCGATGGATATTCTTTACTCGAAGGGCATAAGGGCGGAGGCCGACATCCGCAACGAAAAGATAGGCTACAAGATACGCGAGGCGCAGGTAGAAAAGGTGCCTTATATGCTTATCATAGGCGATAAAGAAAAAGAAAACGGCGTTGTTGCCGTGCGCTCGCGCTCCGAAGGCGACCTCGGCACGATGACGCTTGAGGCCTTCCTCGAAAAAATCAAATACGAGATAGATAATAAGGTAATTAAATAATTACTTTTATCTAATATCTAATATATTTATCACGCGAAGGATTCGGAGAAAAACTGATGTTTGAAAGCTACGAGATACTAAAGAGATACTGCCTCGAGAACGAAGTCAAAATGATAGACTTCAAGATGATCGACTTAGACGGCAGATGGCGCCACCTCACCATCCCCGCCGAGCGCTTCACCGAAAAGACGCTCACGGGAGGCATAGGATTCGACGGCTCCAACTACGGCTTCGCTCCCACCGAAAAGAGCGATATGGTATTTATACCCGACCTTAGCTCGGCTTTCTACGATCCCTTTTCGACGGTAAAAACCCTCTGCATGATAGGCGATATATTCGTTATCGGCAACCCGCACAAAAGGTTCGACCAGGACCCCCGCGCCATTGCAATCGCCGCCGAGGAGTACCTCAAATCCACAGGCGCCGCCGACGAGGTAAGGATAGGCCCCGAATTTGAGTTTTTTGTGTTTGACGGCGTAAAGTACGAATTAAAGCCCGACAAGGTAAGCTTCGAGCTGGATTCGTATCAGTCCGAATGGAACAGCGGGCGTGAGGACAGCCTGGGCTTCAAAGTGCCCCTGAAAGGCGGCTACCATGTTGACGCGCCCTTCGATGTATTATATAACCTTCGCAGCGAAATCTGTATGCTTCTTGAGGAAAGGGGCGTAAAGGTAAAGTATCACCACCACGAGGTGGGAGCGCCCGGGCAGCAAGAGATAGAGGTCGAGTTCGGCGGGCTCACCGAGATGGCGGATAAAACAATGCTGATTAAGCACATAATAAAGAACGCGGCCTTCAGGGCGGGCAAGTCGGCGACATTCATGCCCAAGCCCGTGTTCGGCGAGGCGGGCAACGGCCTGCATGTCCATATCCACCTGTTTAAGGACGGCGAGCCTGTGTTCTATGACGCCAAGGGGTATTCTGGGCTCAGCAAGACCGCTATGTACTTTATGGGCGGAATATTGCGCCACGCGGCAAGCCTCTCGGGTATTATGAACCCCGCGACCAACAGCTACAAGAGGCTGGTGCCGGGCTACGAGGCCCCCGTTAATATCTGCTTCGGCACGGCTAACAGAAGCTCGGTTATAAGGATACCAGACTACGCCAAGCGCCCCGAAGACAAGCGGTTCGAGTACAGGGCGGGCGACGGCACCGCCAACCCCTACCTTGCCTACGCCGCTATGCTTATGGCGGGCATCGACGGAATAAAGAACAAGATCGACCCGGTAAAGGAAGGCTTCGGGCCGTACGATGTAAACCTCTATAAGTTGCCCGAGGAAGAAAAGAAAAAGATAAAATCGCTGCCGAGAAGCCTCGACGAGGCTTTGGACGCCTTAGAAGCCGACAACGATTACCTTACAGCGGGCGGGGTATTCCCCAAGCACCTTATAGAAATCTGGATAGAGAAAAAGCGCAATGCCGCCCGGTCGGTAAACCTTATGCCCCACCCCGCGGAGTTCGGGCTGTATTACGACCTGTAATCCGGCAAAGCCTTCGGAAGGGCTGTAAATTCAGGAGAATGCATATCGGGGATAAATTAAGCCAGGCCCCGCCCTTTTGCATAACACGGCGGGGCTTGGCTTCTAAAACGGAAACCAAAGAATATGAATTATTCGGCGATTGGCGAAAAATAAGGCCTTTTTCGGGGATTGATTATAATTTCGCTTGACACGGCGTATAATTTATAGATATAATAACAGCAAAGCAGAAGCAATTCTCACCAGATGCAAGTAAGCAGTATGGTCACACAATAGAGTTTAAGCCTTTATAAGTATCTGTTGGGATGTGTTTTTGCTAAAAAAACACATTTTTTATTTATAAAAACAGGAGGATACGCGTATTTTCAAGGAACTGTTAATCAATTCTGAGATAAGAGAAAAGGAAGTAAGGCTAATCGACTCGGGCGGTGAGCAGCTGGGTATAATGTCTACCTACAACGCTCTGCGCCTGGCGGAGGAGCGCAATCTCGACCTCGTCCTGATTGCCCCGCAATCCAAGCCCCCCGTGTGCAAGCTGCTGGATTACAAAAAGTACCGTTTCGACCTCATCAAGAAAGAGAAGGAAGAACGCCGCAACCGCAAGGTTGTAGAAGTAAAGGATATTCAGCTAAGCCCCGTTATCGATATCGGCGACCTTAACACAAAGGCCCGCAAGACCAGAGAAATCCTCGAAGACGGCAACAAAGTTAAGGTAACGCTGATTATGCGCGGCCGTCAGCAGGCTCATCCCGAGATAGGTTTCAAGATTATTAACGAGTTCTTCGCGCGTGTCGAGGATATAGCGACCCAGGAAAAGGCTCCCACCAGGGAAGGCAGAACAATTATGATGGTGCTTGCGCCGTCCAAAAAAAATAAATAACAGACAAGGAGAACACTATTATGCCCAAAATGAAAACGCATAGCGGTGCGAAAAAGAGATTCAGGCTTACCGCTAACGGTCTCATAAAGAGAGCAAAGCAGAACAAGAACCACATTCTTACCAAAAAGACAACAAAACGCAAGAGAAATCTGCGTCAAGGCGGATACATTGACCAAACAAAGGCCAAGACCATAAAGTCGATGATAATAGGCCAGGCATAGGAGGTGCTATATGAGAATAAAGAGAGCAGTTAACGCGGTAAAAAAGCGCAGAAAAATACTTAAGAGAGCAAAGGGCTACTACGGCTCCAAGAGCAAGCTTTACAGGATAGCCCGCCAGGCCGTTATGAAG
>DGDU01000058.1:3759-42120 GCA_002385605.1 Christensenella sp. UBA3944 | reverse complement strand
CTACAACGCATTGGCGGCAATTACGGCGTGCAAAACGCTGGGTATAGACCTTCGCCGCATAGCTTTGGCTTTTATGAAAATGGACCCCGTTAAAGGGAGGTTCAATGTAATAGACGGCGGCAAGAAAGTGATTATAGACTTTGCCCACACGCCCGACGGGCTCAAGAACCTTCTTAAAGCGGCAAGGAGGATATGCTCGGGCAAGCTTATTGCCGTATTCGGCTGCGGTGGAAACCGCGATACCAAAAAGCGGGCTGTAATGGGCAGGATTGCCGCCGAATACGCCGATTTTACCGTTATAACCTCGGATAACAGCAGGGACGAAAATCCCGAGGACATAATCGCGCAAATAGAGCAGGGCTACAGGGAAATAAGCAGCGACTATATAACGATAGCCGACAGGGAGCACGCCATAACCTACGCCATTTTAACCGCCTCGCCGCAGGATGTCATTGTAATAGCCGGCAAGGGCGGGGAGGAGTATATGGAGGTAAAGGGTATAAAAATACCCTATTCGGACAAAAAAGTAGTTGAGGAAATTTTCGGGAGATACAACCTGTGAACGCGATAATACCCGCCTTAATAGCCATAATAGCTTCCTTTTTTGTGGGAATGCTTATAGCTCCCGCTTTCCTTAAGCTTGCGAAAAAGACAAAGAGCGTGCAGGAGATTCTTTCGTATGTCGAGCAGCACAAGGACAAAAACAATACCCCGACGATGGGCGGGACGGTGTTTTTGTTTTCTGCGATAATTGTTTCACTTGTGATGGGAGGCTACAAGAGCGCCCTCTGCACGGTGATAATCCTGATATTCTTTGCCTACGGCGTAATCGGCTTTCTGGACGATTTTATAAAGGTTAAATTCAAGCGGAATATGGGCCTAAGGGCGTACCAGAAGATTATTTCGCAGCTGGCGGTCGCTATTATAGCGGCATTTTATTGCGCAAAAAGCCCGTACATAGGTACCGAGATAAATATACCCATATCGGGCAAAACCCTTCAGATGGGCGCCTGGTATATACCCTTCGCCGCCTTTGTGTTTATTGCTATGTCCAACGCCGTAAACCTCACCGACGGGTTGGACGGGCTTGCCGGAAGCACTACGGCGGCGTATATGGCGACCTTTACGATAATAATCGCAATAACGATGTTTGAGGCTATGGACAACGGCAATACCCTTCTTGCGGGCGAGCTTCAGAAGCTTACCGTATTTTGCGGAGCGCTTGTAGGCGGGCTTTTGTCCTTTTTATGGTTTAACAGCTATAAGGCAAAGTTCATAATGGGCGACACGGGCGCTTTGGCTCTCGGCGGGGCGGTAGGCGCAATAGCTTTATTCTCCAAAAATCCGCTAATAAGTGTCCTTGTGGGCATAATGTATGTGGTTAGCTGCGTATCAGTAATTATACAGGTCGCGTTTTTTAAGTTAAAGGGCAGAAGGGTGTTTCTTATGTCGCCCTTCCACCATCATCTTGAGCTGAAAGGCTACAACGAAACAAAAATCGTCGCTTTCTATGGCATCATTACCGCTATCGCGGGTGTAGTAAGTCTTATCATTATTTAGCTGACGGAGGTAAAAATTATGAAAAATGTATTGGTAATGGGTATGCAGACCAGCGGTATATCCGTTTCAACTCTGCTCGAGAAAAACGGGTATAATGTACGAATTTACGACGACAGGCTGGAACTCAAGAACAATTGGCGCAACAGGGGAACGGAAGCCCTCGACGGCCTTGCTTTTATAATCATCAGCCCGGGTATCCCCAACTCCCATCCCATCGTCGCCGAGGCGATAAAGAGGAATATACCCATAATAAGCGAACTTGATTACGGCGCCAATATGCTGGACGCCGAAAAAATAATGGTAACCGGCACCAACGGAAAGACGACAACAGTCGATATGATAAACAAAGGCATTTCGATTATGGGCAAAAAGTCCATGGCGATGGGCAACATCGGCTATCCCGTAAGCCAAGTAGTGCTTGACGGCACCGAACTTGAATACGCCGTTATAGAGGCTTCGAGCTTCCAGCTGGAGTACACCTCTAACATTAAGGCCAAGGTCGCGGCGCTTCTTAATCTCGCGCCCGACCATCTTGACAGATACGCTAGCTTTGAAGCTTATGTCGAAGCAAAAAAGAGGGTTTTTCTGAATCAGGACAAGAGCGATTTTGCCATACTCAATTACGACAGCCGCACCATGAGGGAGATAGCCAAAACTCTTCCTTCAACCGTGCTTTGGGTGTCCCACAGGGAAAACATAGGCGAGGTATATGTAAAGGACAATTATTATTACTACCAGGGCGAGCCGCTAATTTCCGCCCGCGAGTGCAGGGCAAAGGGCGAGCACAACAGGTTCAATATGATGGTCGCCCTTAATACAATGGCTGTTTTGGGCGCGAGAAAAGACCAGATGATTTCCCTAATTCGCGACTACAAGCTGCTGCCGCACCGCATAGAGTATGTTTCCACAATAGACAACAAGACCTTCTACAACGACAGTAAGGGCACAAATATAGCCGCCTGCAAGGCTGCGATAGACTCGGTAGCGGGCAAGGTGGGGCTTATTCTCGGCGGCTCGGACAAGCACGAGGAGTTCTGCGAGTTCTTCGACGACCTCGATCCCAAAGTAATGTTTGTCGCGGTAACGGGGGCAAACGACGAGAAAATATACAGCGCCGCCATGAAGGTGGGCTTCCAGAATATCAAAATTTGCCCGACATTAAAAGACGCCATACGCATGCTTTACAGCATGGAAGGCATAGATACCATATTGTTCTCGCCCGCCTGCGCCAGCTTCGACCGCTACTCGAGCTATGTCGAGCGGGGCAACAACTTCAAGGATCTGGTATATGCGCTTAAAGGTTAGAATTCTGATAACCACCCTTTTTCTTTCGCTTTTCGGGTTGGTAATGATATATTCCGCTAGCTCGTATTCGGCGAAAGTAAACATGGGCGACGAATTTTACTATGTAAAAAAGCAGGCCCTTGCGTTTGCCGCGGGGCTTGCCGCCATGTTTGCCGCCACAAAAATAAAAACAGAATTCCTTAAAAAAATACGCTGGATTATTTATTCCGTTGCTATGGTGCTGCTTCTTATACTCTTTATACCCGGGGTGGGCAGCACCAGCTACGGCGCCACAAGATGGATAGACCTTAAAGTAATAACCTTCCAGCCCTCCGAAATAGCCAAGTTCGCCCTTGTTATGCTTCTCGCGGGCGAGTTTTCGGAGCGCCCGCCCATAAGCTTCAAGTACGCGATTATTCCCGCCCTTTCTGGCATAGCGATGTGCGTAGCCGTTATGATGGAGCCTAATATGTCCATCACGATGTGCATCGGGCTGACGATGCTTACGATGCTTTTCCTGGGCGGCATGAGAGGGAGGTATTTTATCTTCGCTAGCTCTGTCGCCGCCGCGGGGGTGCCCGCCCTCATCTTCGCCGAACCGTACAGAATACGAAGGCTTCTTGCCTTTATTAACCCCTGGGACTCGCCGCTTGAGGAAGGCTACCAGCTGATACAATCCTATTACGCCCTGGGATCGGGCGGATTGTTCGGGGTCGGGCTGTTTGCCAGCAGGCAAAAATACCTCTTTTTGCCCTTTGCCGAATCCGACTTCATATTCTCGGTGATAGGGGAAGAACTCGGGCTGTTCGGCTCTGTTTTGGTGCTCGGCGTGTTTTTCGTGCTCATAGTATCGGGCATAATGGTCGCTATGAGGGCGGAGGACAGGTATAACTCCCTTCTCGCGGCGGGGATAACAACCGTCATTGCCGTGCAGACACTGATAAACATAGCGGTCGTCAGCGGCTCAATACCGCCGACGGGCTTGCCTCTACCGTACATAAGCGCCGGCGGGAGCTCCCTGATTGTTTTCATGTTCGCTTCGGGGCTTCTTATTAACATAGCGGGCAGGCAGGCAAAGTTCGGGCCGCCCTCGACACAAACAAGAAAATAGTTTTACGAAATGTTAATAAAGAGGTTCTTTTAAGGAGCCCTTTTTTTGGCGCATTTTTGTAACTTAGCGGAAAATTTATTAATATTATATACTTTTGAGGCTTGATAAAATTTGCCTCAGATACGGGCTTTTTCCGCCGTCAAATCCTCGTAAACTTCTTGCAAAAAGCCCGCATATTATGTAATGAAACAAAGGAGATTATCCTATGGCAAAATACATAATCAATGGAGGAAGCGCTCTGAACGGCAAGGTGTTTTTACAGGGCGCCAAAAACGCCGTGCTTCCTCTGTTCGCCGCCGCTCTTCTTACGGAAGAGGAGGTGGTGCTTCATAATTGTCCCGACCTTTTGGATGTGGACAATATGGCACGCATCTTGCAATCCATCGGGGCCGATGTCGAGCGGCACGGCGAAACAATCAAAATAAGGGGGAACCTTAATTCTTACGAGATTCCTTACGGGCTGGCAAAAGAGCTTAGAAGCTCGATTTTTTTGCTTGGCTCCGTACTTGCCCGCCGCAAAAAAGCAAAGGTGGCATACCCCGGCGGGTGCGATATAGGCTTAAGGCCAATTAACATACATTTAGACGCTTTCAGGGAATTGGGCGTAAAGATCGAGGAAAAGTACGGCTACATTTATTGCGACGCATCAAACATGCAGGGCTCGCACATAAATTTCGATTATCCGAGCGTGGGCGCGACCGAAAATGTAATGCTTCTCGCTGCAACCGCCAAAGGCATAACAACTATATCTAACGCCGCCAGGGAGCCCGAAATCGAGGGGCTTCAGGATTTTCTCAACCTCATGGGGGCTAAAGTATCGGGCGCGGGTACGCCCTTTATCACCATAGAAGGAGTAGAGTCGCTGAAGGGAACCGAATACACCACGATACCCGACCGTATTGTCGCCGGCACATACCTTATGGCGTGCGCCATTTGCGGTGGGGAGGTAGAGCTTATCGGCGCCCGTCCCGCCCACCTGCACGCCCTTTTGTCCAAACTTTCCAAAAGCGGTTGCAAAATCAAAGTTAACAATGATAAAATATACATTAAAGCAGACAGAAGGCTTTTGCCTTTTGAGAGGGTGGAAACCCAGCCTTACCCCGGCTTCCCGACCGACCTTCAGGCACCGCTTTGCGCTTTGGCGTCGGTGGCGTGCGGCAACACGGTTGTTATCGAAAACATATTCGAAACCCGCTTCAAACATGTTCCCGAGCTTATCAAGATGGGCGCGCGCATAATAGTAAGCGGCAGCGTGGCTAGCATAAGAGGGGTGGAGCGCCTGAGAGGCGCCGAAGTTACGGCAATGGATTTGCGCGGCGGGGCGGCTTTGGTGCTTGCCGGGCTTAACGCCAAAGGCACAACGATTATCAACGAGGTTCACCACATCGAGAGGGGGTACGAGAACTTCGACGCCATACTTAGTTCCCTTGGCGCGGATATCGTTAAGGTGTAAGGATTTAATTACCGCATAAATTCACAAGAATACAAATAAAGGCCAAATGAAAAAACGGATATTTGCCGCTTTGGCGGGAGTCTTAATAATTGCCCTTGTTACAGCGTTCGGCGTAGTGTTTTCGGTGGACGAGATAGTAGAGGTATACGACGGCGACGCTTCCGCGACGGGAATAAAAAGCGGCGATATTGCCGGGATAGCCGAAATATCCATAGGCGACAACATTCTGAGCATCAACGAAACCGAGGCAAAAGATAAGGTTAGCGAGTATTTTTCCGACAATTCCATCGATATTTACGACATAGAAAGGGTTTTCCCAAACAAAGTCATTATAAAAATCAAACACCGCCTTCCCATAGCCGCTGTAACCGTAGAGAGCGGGGGATACGCTTTGGCGGATATAGACTTTCAGCTTAACAAAATCGAGGAAGAAGCCGACTTTTCCAAACTCGTTTTTATAGAAGGCGTAACGGTAAAAAACACCTTCAATATCCCCGAACTCAAAAGGGTCAGGGAAGGGCTTATTGCCGCCAAATCGGCTGGGTTTTCGAACGAAGCACTTGCCTCTTTTATAGAAAAGGTTAACCTCACGCCCGAAGGGAAGATAGTCTTTACCCTGAGAAGCGGCGGGGTTATAACGATAGAAGGGCAGGGCGAACAGCTCTCGGCTGCTTTCAAGGATAAGTATTCAAAGTATCTTAACCTGAGCGACAAACTTCGACCGGGCGCCAACCTGTAACGGCAAAAGCGGCATTTAAGGTTTAACCGCGTTTCTCAAATTTTCATAGCTGTAAATATGCAAAAATCCTGTCGGCAGCGGCAGGATTTTATATTTTTTTAGCCGCGGAAACCGCTTTACAAAGGTTGCCCTAATCAATCTTTACCCTTGACACTAATATACAGCTAATATATAATAGAAGCACAAATATTTAATAATTTCGCCTGTCGGGAGAAAACTATGAGAGGCAAAAAGCAAGCCGTGTTGGATATCGGCTCCGATGTGCTTACACTGGCGTTGCAGGATGGCAAATACAACGACAATCTGCTGTTTAAAGCGTCCGCCGAGTACGACGGATATCAGGACGGCGAATTTCTAAATCCGGAAGGGCTTTACAACGCTTTAGAAGGGCTGATAAAGAAATTCAGGGACACCACATTTTCCGACATTAAAGAGATTATAATAGGCGTACCCTCCGAATTCACAACGGTTGTGTGCAAAACGGTTGATACTACTTTCGCCAAACCCCGCAAAATAACCCAAAGGGATATAGACAAAATTTTCGAGCAGGGCAATACCTACACTAACCACGCGGAGTATTGGCCGCTCAACTGTTCCCCCGTTTATTACATTCTTGACAACGGCAGGCGCACCCCCGAGGCACCGGTAGGGCAAATCACAAAGGGCCTGGCCAGCTTTGCTTCCTATGTTTTGGGAGAGCGCTACTTTTTGGATACTTTCGAGATTTTCTCGCAGGCTCTCGGCGTAAAGTTTTTGTATACATCTTCTATGCTCGCTCAGCTTATGTTTGCCGTGCCCGTTGCCGCCCGCGACGAGGGTATCGTACTTGTCGATTGCGGCTACATAAGCACCGGCGTGGCTTACGCAAAAGGCGACGGCATACTTTATTCTAGGGCGTTTTCGCTTGGCGTCGGCAATGTGGCGGGCGACCTTACCACCTGTTTAGAGATACCTTTCGACCACGCGCAGGAACTTACCAAAAAGATTAACCTTAACCTCATTCCCGCCGAATCGGATACCTATTCAGTTCAGTTGGGAGCCGAAATCACGGTTTATCCGATTGCGGATGTTAACGAAGTCGCCGCTTGCAGGGTGCAGGACATAGCCG
Organism: Christensenella sp. UBA3944; assembly: GCA_002385605.1. GTDB lineage: Bacteria > Bacillota > Clostridia > Christensenellales > DTU072 > Firm-09. The sequence goes on along the minus strand of DGDU01000058.1, from coordinate 34,865 downwards.
AAAAAATCAAAAAAGTTATAGACGCTTCGCCTTATGAGATAACCGAGAACACTCGCATTCTTATCACGGGCGGTGGGCTTTCGATACCCGGCTCCCGTGAGATTGTAGAGAAGGTCACGGGCAGGCGCGCCGAATTCAATTCGTGCGACGCCATAGTAAACCTCAACAAGCCCGCCCATTGCCCGCTTGTGGGGCTGTTAATGTATCAAAGAGCCGAGTGCAACAAACCAAAGATTATAAATTTCAAGCAGCTTTTCAAAAAGTTGTTCGACAACAGGAGGAATAAATAATGCCAAATACCGCGGGAGTAGCCAATATTAAAGTAATAGGCGTAGGCGGGGGAGGAAATAACGCTATCAACCGTATGATTTGCGTCGGCATAAAATCCGCCACCTTTATTGCCGCCAATACGGATATGCAGGCTCTCAATATGTCGCCGGCGCCCATAAAAATTCAGCTTGGCGCAAGCATAACCAAAGGATTGGGGGCGGGCTCCGACCCCGAGATCGGCAAAAGGGCAGCAGAGGAATCGATAGAAGAAATCCGCCGCCATATAGAGGACGCCGACCTTTTGTTTATAACCGCGGGTATGGGCGGTGGCACGGGCACGGGCGCGGCTCCCGTTATTGCTGCGCTCGCCAAAGAGTTGGGCATACTTACCGTAGCCGTAGTCACCAAGCCTTTCGAGAGGTTTGAGGGCAAGAAGAGGATGGAAAACGCCATCGAGGGCATCGAAAAACTGAAAGAAAATGTCGATACCCTTATCGTCATACCCAACGAGAAAATAAGCATGTTTGTGCCCAAGGGCACGCCATTTGTTAAGGCATTCCAGATAGCCGACGAGGTATTAAGGCAGGGCATACAGGGCATATCCGACATAATCACCACCCCCTCGCTTATAAACCTTGACTTTGCCGACATCCGCACGATAATGAAACAAAAGGGCAACGCCCATATCGGCATCGGCCGCGGCAAGGGCGACAACCGCACCCTTGATGCCGTAAGGCAGGCCGTGCAGAGCCCCCTCCTCGAAACAAATATAGCGGGCGCCTCCGGCATAATCGTTTATGTGACGGGAGACCAGAACCTCACGATAGACGAGGTAAACGAGGCTGTCGGGCTTATTAAGGAAGTTGTCGACAGCAACGCCAATATCATATTCGGCATGGGCTTCGACGAAAAACTAAAAGACGAAGTTCAAATCACCGTAATCGCCACCGGCTTCAGCGCCAAAAACGACAGGGGAAGATACAACCCCATGATGAACCGCCCCATCTTCGGCGAGCAGAACACCGAAAAGCTAAGCAGGATGTACGGGCTTATTCCCGAGGAAGAGGAAGTCGCAGCGGCTGTCAAGCCCAAAGAGCCCACCCCTCCTCCCGTTTCTGAAGCAAGGGACGGCATCCAGTCCCCCAGAATGGATGTAGGAGCGGGGCGCAGCCTGCCGCCTTTCCTTCTTAAGCTGCAGGAAAAGGCAAGAAAGTAATCTGAATTTAATCAATAACGACCAAAGACAAGTTGCTTAAGGCGGCTTGTCTTTTTTTATTCGGAATTAATGAAAACGGTATACATTGAGTATGTTTTTCTTAATAACCTGGCGATAAACTATCTTATCTGCCACCTTACCCTTCTTTCGCAGAAGGCAGAGCAAAGCGTGGGCAGGATACTTATTGCCAGCGTATTGGGCGCCGCCTTCGCCGCGGCTTACCCGTTTATTGAGGAATACAAATTAATAATAAAAATCCTTCTTTCCCTCGCGATGGTATTATGCCTTAAAAAAACTTTCACCATAAAGGAACTTGCGATAACGGGAGTGCTGTTTTATCTTATAAGCTTTGTTTTCGCGGGGGCAAGCCTGCTTCTATCCGACTATTTAAGCGACGAAACGCTTCTTCCCTTTGCCGTATGCGGGGGCGTCGTGCTTTCGGTAGGGGCTATCAGGCTTATGATAAGTTACATATATAAGCGCAAAAAAAGCGCGGCGTTCGAGTACAAGGTCGAGATAGAAAAAAACGACGGCACAACCGCATCAGCAGTAGGCTACTACGACAGCGGAAACAAACTTGTGGGCTCGGACAACAACCCGGCGGTAGTTATAAGCTCCCGCCTTGCCGAAAGCCTTGCATTAGAGCCCGCCGGAGAGATAGCGGTAAACACGGTTGCGGGGGTAAAGCTTATGAAGCTGGTAAATACCAAACTTAAGATATATTACGAGAACGGTGCGCATAAAATATACCACGCGCAGGCTGTGGTTTCGGACAGCCTCAACTCGAAGGATTATCAGATTATTTTGCATAGGGATATGGGAGGAGAAAATGAATAAATTTATCAAGAGGTTTATAGCGGCTTTAAAGCTGTTTTTTGGGCGTTTTAGAAAAAACAAAGACGAATCGGTAGATTACATAGTCGCGTTGCCCACTCCGCTTTCGCCCGACGAGGAGCGCGAGATGATAGCATTAAACGAAAACGGGGATATGTGCGCGCGCAATACCCTGATAGAGCACAATTTAAGGCTTGTAGTGTACATTGCGAAGCGGTTTGACAATACGGGCATCGATATGGAGGAGCTTATATCGGTCGGCACACTTGGGCTTATAAAGGCGGTAAAAAGCTACAATTCGGACAAAAAAATTAAGCTTGCAACCTACGCCAGCAGGTGCATAGAGAACGAAATACTTATGTTCCTGCGTAAGATGGTAAAGACCCGCTACGAGATGAGCCTCGATGAACCGCTTAATGTAGACTGGGAGGGCAACAAGCTCTTACTGTCGGACATTCTCGGCACAGACAGCGACCAGATTTATAAGGACATGGAAACAAATGTTGAAAAATCGACGCTTAAAGAGCTGTTTTCCCGCCTGAATGCCCGTGACCGCGCAATAATCTGCATGAGGTACGGGCTATACGGCGCGCAGGAAAAGACCCAAAAAGAGATAGCGGATATGATGAATATCTCTCAATCCTACATAAGCAGGCTGGAGAAAAAGATCGTGGACAAATTGAGAGAGGAATTTATAGAAAAGACAATGAGCGAAAATTAACCGAGGCTGTGGTATTACCACAGAGAGTTGAAAATCGAATATGAAAATCTGGCGGTTCTGTGGTATTACCACAGGCCGCCTTTATATTTTTGTGGTAGAATAATAAAAAAGCACCAAGGAAACACAATGAATTTTTTCGAATCGGTATATAAAGCTGTAAGCGAAATCCCCAAAGGAAAGGTAGCGACATACGGGCAGATCGCGGCAATGTGCGGCGCGCCAAGGGCGTCGCGAGCCGTCGGCATGGCGCTTCACCATAACCCAAAACCCATAGAAATCCCATGCCACAGGGTGGTAAACAGGTTAGGATATGTCGCGAGATGCTTTGCTTTCGGTGGCGGAGAGGCTCAGATAGAACTTCTGAGGGCCGAAGGGATAGAGGTATCCGACGACGGAAGGGTGGATTTAGATATATATCTCCTGCGCTAAGCCAGATTTTCTCTTTTTATATAATAGCCCCGTTGGCGTATAACTATTTTTTACGGGAACATACTTCTCTATGCCGGGAGATAGTATGTCCAATAAGGTTACCATTACTGGTATTTCTACCTCAACTCTGCCCAAGTTAACCGCTAAGGAGTCCGAAGAGATGATCCGGCAAATTAAGTCCGGCAGGAGTGATTTAAGAGAGACTTTCCTTATGGCGAACGCGCGCCTTGTACTGAGTATGGTACAGCGGTTCGGAAAATCGAAGGAGTGCGCCGACGATCTTTTCCAGGTAGGTATGTTGGGGCTAATGAAAGCGGTGGACAACTTTGACATCAGCCTGAATGTCAGATTCTCGACTTACGCCGTTCCCATGATTTTGGGAGAAATCCGCCGTTATGTGCGCGAAGGTACGGCTATGAAAGTAGGGCGCAATCTCAGGGACATTGCTTATCGGGCAGTACAAGCCAGAGACCGATTGGAAAGAGTAAAGGTCAAAGAAGTCAGTCTCGCGGAGATTGCGGCCGAAATCGATGTGCCGTATCGGGATGTGGTTTCGGCGCTGGACGCCATTGCCGAGCCGCTCTCGATTTACGACCCGGTTTTTTCGGATTCGGACGACGGAATGCTTGTTCTGGACCAGATTAAAGACAGGGGAACGGATATCGACTATGTAGACAGGCTGACATTAAGAGAAGGCATCAAGGCTTTGCCCGAGCGCGAAAGGCTTGTAATCATTTACAGGTACTTTATGGGCAAGACGCAAACCGAGATTGCCGCCTCGTTACAGATGTCCCAGGCACAGGTTAGCAGGCTTGAGAAAAACGCCATAGGGCGGCTCAAAGAAGCCTTCTAGTCTAAAAATCCCCTCGCTGCCATAAAATGGATAGCAGGGGATTTTTTTTATGAACGGCATAGATTATACCTTTTGCGAACTGCGCGAAAAGATGGTCGTAAACATATGCGACGGCAAGCAGCTGGGGCGAATCATAGATATTTGCGTGCATTGCGGCGGAAAGGTAGTCGGGCTTATCGCGCCCGGCGACACCAAGTTTTTCAAAAGCCTTAAAGGCTGCGACGGCATATTTATACCCTGGCAGAATGTCGTACGCATAGGCGACGATGTAATTTTGGTCGATCTGCAATCCGGCATGCCCCCTATGCCCTGCAACAATTGTTAAATAGTCTAATTTTGTTTACTTTCGGGCGAAAATAGTATATAATCTATATAAACTAACCAAAGAGGTAGGCTATGAAGTGTCCGTTTTGCGGCAGTATCGACAGTAAGGTTATAGATTCCAGGCTAAACGAAGACGGGACATCGATTCGCAGAAGGCGGGAGTGCATTTCTTGTCTAAAACGCTACACTACATACGAAAAAATAGAGTACACGCCCATTCTCGTGGTAAAATCCAACGGCAACAGGCAGATATTCGACCCCGCCAAAATCAAAAACGGCATCCTTAAGGCCTGCGAAAAGCGCCCGGTGCCCATCGCCAAGGTAGACAAGCTAGTGGCCGATATAGAAAAGCAGGTTAACAACAGCCTTGCGCAGGAGATAAGTTCCAAAAAGATTGGTGAAATGGTGATGGACGGCCTAAAAACTCTGGACGATGTCGCCTATGTGCGCTTTGCCTCGGTGCACAGGCAGTTTAAGGATATAAACACCCTCAAAGAGGAAATCGAGCGCCTCATAGGCAACAAAAAAGACGAATAATGAGAGAGTTCACATATAACGGCGAAGGCGAAAAACTTGTAAAGTATTTAGGCAAGGTTTTTCCCGAACTCGGCAGAGGCTACCTTATGGAACTTCTGCGCAAAAAGGATATAAAAATAAACGGCAAGAGGGTATCCAAGGATACCCCGCTTTTATTTGGCGACAAAATAGAGGTTTACGCCGACCAAAAGAGGCTGCGGATGGTCAATATCGAGCTTGCCCTCCAAACTCCCGATATCGCCGTTTTTGTAAAGCCTCGGGGCATTGCCACCGAGGAGTTCGCTCGCAAGGTAAGCGAAAAATATTTCGGCGCCGAGGTATGCCACAGGCTGGACACCAACACGGCGGGGCTACTTATTTTTGCCTTGAGCCCGCCCGCCCATGCCGCGATAAAGAGCGCCTTCAAACAAAACTATATCCGAAAAAAATACCTCGCCAGGGTGGTGGGGCGGTTTGAAAAAGAGGGGGTTCTTACCGCCTATCTCACAAAAGACGAAGCTTTGGGGCTTGTCAGGGTTTCGGACGAAAACACAGAAGGCGCTTCTCGGATTTTTACAGGTGTGAGGCCCGTAAGCTTCGATAAAGAAAGCGGCACAACCCTTATTGAGGTCGAACTCATTACGGGTAAAACCCATCAAATTAGAGCCCATCTTGCCCATTTAGGTTACCCGATTGTTGGTGATCCCAAATATGGCGACTTTTCTTACAACCGCCGCGCGGGGGTAGAAAAACAGCTGCTTTTTGCCTACAGCCTTTCCTTTGCGTTCCCGCAAAAATCCCCGCTTTACTATCTTAACTCCGAACCGATAACCGTTACCCCCGACTTTAATTGACATATTATTGCAATTTTCGCCTTCTTCCCTCATATAATAGTTAGACACGGAGGTGCCTTATTTTATTAGAGGGGTTTTTTGCCGTACTGTCAAATATCTTGCTGTTTGCCTCAAAGCTCGACAACAGCAATTCTTTCCCGCACCCTCTTTCGCCAGAGAAAGAAAAGGAATACATAAAAAAATACCGTGAAGAGGGCGACATTTCCGCCCGTGACACCCTCATAAAATACAACCTGAGGCTTGTCGCCTACATAGCAAAAAAATATACAAATTACCCGGACCAGGACGAGCTTATTTCGGTAGGGACATACGGCCTTATAAAAGCCATTACTTCATTTCAGCCCGACAAAAACACCCAGCTTGCAACCTACGCCAGCAAGTGCATAGAGAACGAAATCCTTATGGCCATGAGAAGCTACAAAAAGCGTCAGGGCAATATCTCTATTTTTGAAACCATCGGTATGGATAAAGACGGAAACGAGATGATGCTTATCGACCTTCTTTCGGTGGATGAAGAAAGCGTGTACAGCAAAATGGAGTGCGAGCTGCTTCGCGACAGCCTGAGAAAAATCGTAGGCAAATACCTGAACGAAAGGGAGCAAAACATAATCAATTACAGATTCGGGCTTTCGGGAGGCACAACGATGACGCAGCAGGAGGTAGCGGATATCCTAAATATTTCCCGTTCGTATGTATCGAGAATAGAAAAAACCGCTTTGAATAAATTGAAAAACGCCATAAGGAAAGAAAACCTGCAGGTGTAAATACTAATTCACCGTTAAGGAAAAAAAGAATGCTTCGCTAAATCGCGAAGCATTTTTCGTTAATCGGGTGCTAAGCCAGTCTGTAAGCCGAGTTCTGTATCTGACGGTCATCTGTCTAGACGCATAGTCGCCTATGCGTTCAAGCGATTAAGGAGCCGGACGGGTCATCCATAGGCTCTTTTCTCTTGCACCGGGCGGGGTTTACACGGCCAATTTCGTCGCCGAACTGCCGGTGAGCTCTTACCTCACCTTTTCACCCTTACGCGGCTTTAGCCGCGCGGTACTTTTCTGTTGCACTTTCCTTGAAGTCGCCTTCAGCAGGAGTTACCTGCCGCCTTACCCTGTGGTGCTCGGACTTTCCTCATCTTGCGATGCGACCGTCTGACTGACTTAGCCTAGACATTATAGCATATTATGCGCCTTGCCGCAAGCAATATTACTTTAGGCTAAAGCCAAATAAAGCCATGGCATACGCGCCTTTATGTTATAAGCGGATTTTGATTATTCCTTTTTGTATTGTACATAATCAAAAGGTAGAGGTTATATGATGATTTATTACATTATCGGCATTCTTGCCGGCATTTTTGCGCTTACGGTATTTTTCTCGCCCAAGAAAATGCCGCCAAAACAAGAGCTTAAGACCCTTAACGAAACCGATTTTGTAAACGGAATAAGAAATTTGGCCCGCGAAAACAGGATAATGGAGCGAGGGTCGGGGCTAAATCTTAAATCCGTAGTGCCGTACTTAGACAAAGCCAACAGGATTATCACCCAAAAAGCCAAAAAAAACCTGCCTCTCACCGAGGGCGAAAAATGGTATTACGACAACATAAACTATGTAAAGCGGTTTGCATATAACTACGGCACCCGCACTTTTGCGCGCTTGCCCGCCTCCGACGGCGGCATTAGGATACTTACCCTTGCCCGCTACATCGTGCAAAACTCTTTAGACTGTCTTGATTATGAAAGAATCCGTCTCGCCATCGACACCGTAAACAAGGAAGTCGCCTTAACATACGAGGAGGTAATTTCCCTGCGCTCGGCGATAGGCTACGCCATGATAGAGTTTATTTATATCCTCTCCCGGCGGCTTATACATTTTAACAGAATGCAAAGGTTTGCGAAAAACGGGCAGATTATGAGCAAGCACCTCAAAAGCGATATCTATCTTCATTTTGCCTTAAAAGGCAGGGCGGGAGCCGCCGTTGCCGCCGAGCTAGAAAAGATGAGCATACAAAAAGAAAACATAAGCTTAAATTACGCCAAATCTGTGGTGGAAACCACCAGAATGGCGAGGTTTTTGTTTGACGGAATCCGAAACTTAGGAAGCCTTATAAGCGGCGAGGAAATGCTTGCTCTTCTGACGAGTAACCGCATCCTTTGTTCGCGAGGCCCGTATAAGGATATGTCCTTTGACACAAGAAACATCGTGCTTTCGGCTATTGCCGACATAAGCGAGCGCATTAACATAAGCGAAACGCATATAACCCGTAAACTTATGAGCTTTGCCGAGTACAATGACACGGATATCTGCACGATTTTATTTAATTACCGCAAAAACCTCATTAAATATACCAAGGACAACTATTATCTCAAAAAGGTTAGGGAAAAAAGCCTTATTCCCCGACAGGTTGCCTATATAGCTGCTAGCGTTTTGATTGCCGCCGGGCTTTCGTTAGGCAGTTATTTTTTGTTTTACAATATTGCTCTCACGGTAATTTTATACATCCCGTTTTTGCTTCTCGCGCAAAACTTTCTAAACTTCCTTTTGGAAATGGCGGTTAAGCCCCGCCCGCTGCCTCAAATGGCGTACAAAACGGTGCCCTCGGAGCACTCCGCCCTTGTCGTTGTGTCCGAATACATCACCAACGCAGACCAGATGAAAAGGGCAATCCGAAACATAAAAGTGCTTAGGGCGGGCAATCCCGACAAAAACATATATGTCAGCCTTCTGGCCGACTTTAAGCCATCGGACTCTCCCGAAGACAACAACGACGCGGCTCTCATCGCTATCGCGAAAGAAGCCGAAAACGAACCAAACCTAATAGTTTTTGTAAGAAAGCGCACCAAAATCGGCAAGCGTTATCAGGCGTATGAAAGAAAGCGCGGCGCCGTTATGGCGCTTGCAAGACTGTTGGTCACGGGTAATAAGGATGATTTTTCGTATATATCCGTAAACTCGGTGCCTAATTTCGAGTATATCGTCGCCTTAGACGCCGACAACACCATGCCTCCCGGAAGCGTCAAGGAGATGGTAAACATCATAGCCCATCCCGCCAACAAAAAGTACGACCTCATAGCCGCCCGAAGCAAATATAACCTATTTAGCATAAATACGCCGTTTTCCAAGCGGTTTATAAGGGAAAGCGCCTTTGTTAACTACCCTAATTACAGCTCGCTGTATTACAACTGCTTCGGAGTAGACATCTTTTGCGGCAAGGGTATCTTCCGCGTAAAGCAATTTTACAATAAACTGGACGGCATATTCCCCGACAATAAGCTTTTGTCACACGACATAATAGAGGGTGCGGTGCTTACCACGGCATCGGGCTATATCGTCTACGAGGACGCCCCCAAAAACTTTATAGCCGACAGGGAGCGGCGCAAGAGATGGCAAAGAGGCGATATACAGTTTTTGCCCTTCCTCGGCAAGCATTGGAAAAATAAAGAGGGCGAGCGCTACGCTTCCGAAATAAGCCCGATTTATAAATTTCTTATGGCAAGCAATGTACTTGCCATAATTTCGCCGATACTCATATTCGCGGCGGGGATTATCGCTTTAGTTTATAAAGAGCTTTGGCCTTTGTTTGTGTTTGCCGCCTTCGCGCCGCTCGCGTTGGAGATTTTTGCGGTATTCAGAAACGCCGTATACCAGCGTTACAGGCCGATGTACCTGTTTTGCGACCTGGGCTCCGCGATTCTCAACTACATTATTGAATTCGGGCTTTTGCCATACTATGTCTTTTCCAATCTCCAGGTGCTTATTACCACGCTTTGGAGAATGGCTGCAAACGGCAACTTGCTGGAATGGAAGACCTATTACCAAAGCCAGACGCAGGGCGGAAAATTCGCAAAAGAGGTATGCCCCTCTATGCTCATTTTGCCCGTCGCGGGTATCGCGCTTATGTTGGGCGGGGCAGGGGTTATGCCTCTGTTGATTTTTGCCGTTTTTTCTTATCTTGTATATCTTGGCATCTATTTGTCGGGGTATTCAAGGCCCGAAAAGACGGAATTCAAAGACATCATAACGGGCTACGCCGAAAAAACCTATGGATATTTCAAGTATATGCGCAAGGAAGGCTCGCTTATCGCCGACAACCTTCAGATAAAGCCTTACAAAGGAATGTCGTCCACGACCTCGCCAACAAATATAGGTATGCAGATTATCGCCGAGATTTCGGCGCGCTGCCTCGGTTTCACCGCCGAGGCCGAAACGGTTGACATACTGGGAAAAATAATCTCAGACATCGAGGGTCTTAAGAAGTGGAAGGGCAATTTATATAACTGGTACCGTGCCGACGATAAAACGGTATCGATAGAATTCGTGTCCAGCGTCGACAGCGGAAACCTCATAGCCGCGTTGATTATCGCCCGCGGATTCTTAAAAGACATAAAAGGGACTGAAGAGCTGCGCTCGCGGATAAAAAAGATTATCGACAATACCGACCTCGAGGCGCTCTACAACTTCAACAAGAAGCTGTTTTTTATAGGCTATAACGCCAAGACAAAAAATTACGAGGGGCATTATGACCTTCTGGCGTCTGAGTCGAGGCTTTTAAGCCTTATTTGCGCCTCAAAAAACGGCGGCGAGAACTGGAGGGCACTGCTAAGGGACTACGCCCCGTACTACGGAAACACCCTATATTCCTGGGGCGGCACGGCGTTTGAGTACCTTATGCCCGATTTATTTATTTTGCCGCCGAAACATTCGTTGCTGTATACTTCGGCGAGAAACGCCGTAAAGATTCAGAGAAAGCATAAGACCTACGGCTTGTTCGGCTTATCCGAAAGCGGGTATTACGCTTTCGACGACGCCCTGCGTTATCAATACAGGGCTTTCGGCGTAGAAGATATCGCTCTAGGCAGGGATAAAGAGAAGAGGGTAATTTCGCCTTACAGCAGCTTTCTTGCGCTGCATTACTCGCCGAAATGCGTTGTCAAAAACCTGCAAAGGCTGGAGAAAAAGGGGGTGCTGTCCGATTACGGATTCTACGAGGCGATCGATTTAGAGGGCAAGCCCCGCCTTCTGCAATCGTATATGACCCACCACCAGGGGATGTCGCTTGCAGCCATGTGCAATTATTTGACGGGCGGCAAACTGCGAAAATATTTTATGTCGGACTACTCTGTCGAGGCGGCGTCCTTGCTTCTTACCGAGAGCAGGGAAAAAAGGTATTACCATTACAGATTGATAGAAAAGCAGCCGAGAAGCATAGATAACGCCCCGCATTATTATGTAAGTTGTGATAAAATAGAATACTCTACGCTGGCCGTCGGGCTTACGGACGGCTCGATTTGCTCCTATTGCGACGCGCGTGGAGGCGGTTACACCATGTGGAACCAACGCCTCATAAACCGCTTTACCAAAGGCATTACCGAGGCGGGCGCAAGGCATTTTTATGTAAGAACGCTAAGCGGCATAGCATCGCCGACTTACGCGACAATGGGCGGAAATCCCGAGGATTATTCTTTTTGCTACACGCCCGTAAACGCGAGCTACTTCAACTCCCGCCACAACATCAAATTGGATTTAATAATAGAGAACAACCTGGGCGCCGAGATTTGCAAGCTCACCTTTGAGAAAGAAACCGCCGCCGAGGTCGCTTTTTATGAGCCGCTCGCGCTTGCCTCGTATGACGCCGCCAACGCCCATCCCGTTTTTAATAACTTCTTTGTTGAAACCACTTTTGACAGGGAAAACAACGCGATTATAGCCAAACGCCGCGCCCGCCACGGCGAATCGCCGATGTATGTCGCCTATGTGGCAAGAGGGTTTGCACAGCTTAACGCCTGCTGCGACAGGTTTACCTTTGTAGGCAGGGGAAGGAGCGAGAAGAACCCGATTATTTTCTCCGAGGGTAGAACGATGAATGCAGGCGAGAAGTCGCTGGAGCCCTGCGCCGCTTTTTACGGCATACCCGCCTCGGATACCGTGGAAATAATCAAGCTGGCCGCGGGAAGCCTCGAGGCGCTAAAGAAAAAGATCGCCGATTTGCCTTCGGATTATTATAATTTTGCTTTGGAAATCGGAGAAAACATTAAGCTGGAGGCGCTAACAAACAGGCTGCTTTTCCCTCTTATATCCTTGCCTTACGCAAACGACGCGTTGGCGCAGGCTGAGGACGCCGGCAAGACGGGCGAATTTTTGAGGCTTGCCGACTGGCGAAAGCTGATAATTTACGAATATGAGCCCGACAACGCCTCGCAGGAGGCCCTAACTAAACTTATAAAGTCGATAGACGAGTTGCGATTCTTCGGGCTCAGGCCTTCGCTTGTTGTCGTTATGCCCGACGACGCGCAAGGCGCCTATTCCCGAAGCGCCGAAAGGCTGATAGCAAGCGTACCGGGCGCCAAAGTTATCGCTAAAGCGGATTTAGATGGGGTATTGTCTGATTGCGGATTCATTGTTTTAGACAAACGGCTTGCCTGCCCCGATTTCTTCAACCTGACCCTGCCGCCTAAGGACTTTGTTTCGCCCGAAAAGAAAGCCTCCGCGGTAGAGGATTACTATATAAAGACGGGGAACGGCGGGTTTTCGGACAAAAACGGTTCTTTTGTGTACGAGCTTCCGCTCGCCGGCCCGCCCGCTTTGCCGTACTCTAATGTGGTTTGCGGCGAGTTCGGGGGCTTTGTCGCCACCGAAAGCGGCGGGGGTTTTGTTTATTTTGGCAACTCGCACGAAAATTGCGCCCTGCGCTTCGATAACGACCCCGTAAAGGATATTCCGTGGGAGAGGGTGTGCGTTGCGGGCGAAAAAGGGTTGTATCGCATAAACGGCGGACAAGGCACAACCGACAAAGTAAAGATTACTCTCGGGAAAATCACATATTATTCCTCTTTTGAAAACACCGAGGCTATAACAGAAAGCTATATTCTGGACAGGGGGGCGGTGAAAATAACCGAAATAAGAATCCTGCCCGCCGAGACTCATAAAAGGTTAAAGCTTGTATATTCGTTTACGGGCACGCTGGGCTGGGAGAGAAACTGCCCATTCGTGTTCTGCGAAAATATAAGCAGAACCGCCGTGAAAATGAAAAACCTTCTTAACGGGCAGGAAATTTATATTTCGCTTCTTAGTGGCCGTGCGGATTGCTCGGATATCGAAATAAGGGCCGACTGGAATAACTGCGTAATATCCTGCGCCTTAAGCGGTTCGGCGGAAGTTTATATCGCCGTGGGGCTGAAAGAAGCCGTTACGGCGCTTAACCCGGCGGATATTCCCATAAAGAAGAGCGAATCGCTTATGTATTTTGAGTCGCTTAACAAAATAAGCATTTCCACTCCCGACAAATCGTTGGATATGCTGTTTAACCACTCGCTTTTATATCAGGTTGTTTCCAGCCGCCTGAACGGCAAGTGCGGTTACTATCAGGCAGGAGGGGCAACGGGCTTCCGCGACCAGCTTCAAGACACCCTCGCACTCCTGCAAAACGACCCTCTGCGCGTGAAAGCGCAGATATTGTACCACGCCGGCAGGCAGTACAAAGAAGGGGATGTAATGCATTGGTGGCACCATCCGTATTACGGCTTAAGGACAAAAATAAGCGACGATAAGCTCTTTTTGCCGTATCTTACCGCAGAATATGTGTTCGCGACGGGCGACAAATCCATTCTCGTGGAGGAAATCCCTTACCTCGAGAGCCCCGAGCTCGGCGAAAACGAGTACAGCAGATACGAGGCGGCAAGGGTATCCGACGAGAGCGGCACGCTTATGCAGCATTGTCTTAGGGCGATAAAGAGCGCCTTAAAGTACGGCGAGCACAGCCTCTTGCTTTTGGGTACGGGCGATTGGAACGACGGGCTGGACTTCATAGGCGAAAGGGGCAGGGCGGAAAGCGTAATGCTGTCGATGTTTGCTTACGAAACGATGAGAAAATTCGGCGAGCTTTGCGAACCTAAGATAAAAACCGAGCTGTTTGCTATTTCGGAAAGGCTTAAGGCTGCGATAGAAAACTTTGCCTACGACGGCAAGCAATATATGCGCCTTTTCGGCGATGACGGCAGATGGTACGGCTCGCAGCAGACGCCTTGTTTTACGGTGGATCTGGTTAGCCAAAGCATGGCGGTTATAAGCGGGGTAGCCCCGACGGAAAGGGAGGAGTCGGCAATGGATTCGGCCAGGACGCTTGTAGACGAGCAAAACGGTATTATAAAACTTCTCGCGCCACCACTTGACGAAGATAATTATTTGGGATATATTTCGGCTTACCCCGCGGGCATCCGTGAGAACGGCGGGCAGTATACCCACGCCGCCGTGTGGTATATAATGGCGCTTTTAAGGCTTGGTAGGGCTGAAGAAGCCTACAAAATGTTAAAAATGATTAACCCTATTTCCAAATGCCGCGACAGGCTGGCAAACGCAAGCTATAAAGGCGAGCCTTATGTGCTTTCTGGCGATGTATATTCGGGCAAATACGCCGGGCGTATGGGCTGGAGTTGGTACACGGGCAGCGCCGCATGGATGTATAAGGTTATTCTGGAAGAGTTTTTCGGCGTAAAGCGCAAAGGCGGAAGGCTTTATATCCGCCCCCGGCTTCCCGACGAGCTGAATATGTCGGTTATGGAATACCGCTGGGAGGGCGGAGTTATACGCATAACCTTCAAAAAGACGGGAAATTACAGGCTTATTGCCGACGGGCTGCCCCTGCACGCGAGGGAGTTTATAAGGCTTGAGGACAACCACTCCGAAGTGGTCGCGGAGTATTAAGTTAGTGCGCGTTGCGCTCTCGTTTATATTGACTTAATTAGTAAATTATGGTAACATTACAACATGGACTTGTTTGAGGCTACGAGAAAATCCAATATGCCGCTTGCCGAGAGAATGCGGTGCGAAAGGCTGGAGGATTTTCTCGGCCAGGAACACTTGCTTAAACCCGGCTCCTTACTCGAGCGGGCAATAAGGGCGGACAGGCTGGGCAGCTGCATTTTTTACGGCCCTCCCGGCACGGGCAAAACGACCTTGGCGCACATCATAGCGTCCACCACCCAATCGGCGTACGCGTATCTTAATGCCGTGTCCTCGGGTGTCGCCGACGCCAAAAAGGTTATTGACGACGCCAAAAAACTGATGTCCTTATACGGCAAACGCACCTACCTTCTCTTAGACGAATGCCACCGCTGGAACAAGGCCCAGTCCGACTGCGTTTTGTCGGCGATAGAAAAGGGCGAAATCATATTCATCGGCAGCACTACCGAAAACCCCTTTGTCACCATGACAAAGGCTATTTTGAGCCGCTGCCGTGTTTTTGAGTTCAAGCCACTAAGCCCCCAAAACATAAAAACGGGGCTTCTGCGGGCGATATCCGACAAAGAAAGAGGGCTTGGCAATTACAATCTCGAGGTAACGCCCGAGGCGCTCGAGCACTTTGTGTTCATCTCTAACGGCGATATGCGCACAGCCCTAAACGCCTTAGAGCTTGCCGTGCTTACAACCCCGCCCAACCCGAACGGAAAGATTGTTATAACCTTAGAAACCGCCGAGCAGTCCGCCCAGCGCAGGGCTATGTCGGTGGATGAATCTTTATACTACGATATACTTTCGGCTTTCTGCAAAAGCCTAAGGGGAAGCGACCCCGACGCTGCTTTGTATTACGCCTCGAGGCTTATAAACGCCGGCTGCGACCCCTTGCTTGTGGCAAGAAGGCTTGTGGTGCATTCCGCCGAGGATGTCGGCATGGCAGACCCCCGCGCGCTAACCGTTGCTACCGGCGCACTTTACGCGCTGGAAAAGTTAGGGCTTCCGGAAGGGCGCATACCTCTTGCGGAGGCGATAATCTATGTAGCCCTCGCCCCCAAGTCAAATTCGGTGGTTACTGCGCTTTCGGCGGCAGACGAAGCCTCAAAGCAGGCGGA
Organism: Christensenella sp. UBA3944; assembly: GCA_002385605.1. Taxonomy (GTDB): domain Bacteria; phylum Bacillota; class Clostridia; order Christensenellales; family DTU072; genus Firm-09. The sequence continues at coordinate 19,012 of DGDU01000058.1, read as the reverse complement.
AGACCAGGGCATACCACCGTACCTAAGGGATAACAGCTTCAAGCTGAACCCCGACCGCACATATAAGTATCCGCACGACTTCGGCGGCTGGGTAGAGCAACAGTACCTGCCCGACAAGTTCAAAAACGCAAGGTTCTACTTCCCTTCGCAAAACGGCGAGGAAAAAGACATAATAATCAAAAAAACACAAAATAACCGACAGAAAAATTAAAAAAGGAGTCTATATACTATGGCAAAATCTTTAAAAGGTACCAGAACAGAGGAAAACCTCAGGATAGCTTACGCGGGCGAGAGCCAGGCGCGCAACAAGTATGACTTTTTTGCTTCGCAGGCCAAAAAGGAAGGATACGAGCAGATAGCCGCCATATTCCAGGAAACCGCCCTTAACGAGAAGGAGCACGCCAAACTCTGGTTTAAGCTCTTCGAGGGAATAGGCGATACATACGCTAACCTTCTTACCGCTGCCGCCGGCGAAAAGTACGAGTGGACAGAAATGTACGCCGAATTCGCCAAAGTCGCCAAAGAGGAAGGCTTCGACGACATAGCCGAAACCATGCTGGGCGTCGCGAGAGTCGAAAAAGAGCACGAAGCGCGCTACAGAAAGCTCGCCGAAAACATCAAAACCGACGCCGTTTTCAAAAAGGAAGAGGAAGTCGAGTGGAAGTGCCGCAACTGCGGTAACATCGTAAAGGCCAAGAACGCCCCCGACAAATGCGAGGTTTGCGCCCACCCGATGGCTTACTTCGAACTTAACGCAAAGAATTACTAAATATAAGCAAATCAAAATAAGGTAATTTGACAAGGTAACGGAATGATAGAAATCTCTAATTTTTCAAAGACATACTCCGGCAGCGGGGTCAAGGCTGTCGACAATGTAAGCTTTACCGTAAACAGCGGCGAAATTTTCGGCTTCCTCGGCCCCAACGGCGCCGGCAAGTCCACTACAATTAAGTGCATGACCGGTATACTAAGTTTCTCGGAGGGCAGCATCAGGATAAACGGCGCGGATATCCGCGAAAACCCCACCGAGGCCAAGAAAAAGATAGGGTTTGTACCCGATGAGCATATCGTTTACGAAGGGCTCACGGGCATGCAATACATCAACTTTATAGCCGATGTTTTTGATGTCTCCACCGAACGCCGCAAAGAGTTGATGGGCAAATATATCCCCATGTTCGGTATGCAGGACAAAATCGGCGAAAAAATCTCCAACTACTCGCACGGTATGAAGCAAAAGGTCTGCATACTCGCGGCATTAGTTCACGACCCCGAGGTGTTTATCCTCGACGAGCCAATGACGGGGCTTGACCCGCAGTCCTCCTTCCAGCTCAAAACGATAATGACCGAATTCGCAAAAGAAGGAAAGACCGTCTTTTTCAGCTCGCATATACTGGAAGTCGTCGAAAGGCTTTGCACCCGCGTCGCGATTATTGATAAGGGCAGGCTTGTAACCGTGTGCGACATGAAAGAGCTTCGCGAAAAGAGAAGCGACCTCTCGCTCGAGTCGCTCTTCCTTAGCCTTACACAAGGTAACAGCGGGGATGCCAAGCTATGAACAGGGATTTAGCTATCCTCAAAAGCCTGTTGGGCGTGCTTATACGCAACACCTTCAGGATAGACAGGGCAAAAGGAGAAGGCAAAAGGCGGCTCAGCCAGGCGAGCAACGCCAAAATAAGCATGCTTATCGCCTCGGTAATGTTCGGGCTGTTCGGCGCGATGATGGCGGCGATGATTACCTACGCCGCCATTCCGATGGGGCTTCATGTAGAAGTCTTGTATACCCTTATTCTCATAACGCAGGTTATAGTGCTGTTCTTCGGCGCGGTAGCCGTAATGGGGTATCTTTATTTTTCTAACGACAACGCGCTCCTGTCGTCGCTGCCGATAAAGCCCACGTTGATATTCTCCGCCAAGTTTATTATGTCGTATCTGTCCGAGCTTATGTTTTCGGCGTTCATTTCGATACCGATGCTCACAGCCTACGGCATCGTATGCATGGTGCAAGGCGCGGGGGTAGCGTGGCATTACTTTGTTTTCATGCTGCTCGGCGTGCCCCTTCTGCCTCTGGTGCCGCTGTTCGTTATAACCCTTATATCCATGCCGCTTATGCGAATAGTGTCATACTTCCGCAGGCGCACCTTAGCGAACACAATCGTACTGGGCATATTGTATGTGATATGCATGGCGGGATATCTCGCGTTTGTGTTCGGGATGCAGTCGGTAACCGTCGAAGTCGGCGACCAGACAGTAATAGCCGCGCCCGCCGTAGCTTTGTTCAAGGCTGTCAGAAAGTTTACAATCTTTAATTACAACCTTGTTACGGCGCTGGCAGGGCAAAAAGCGCTTCTTAACTTTATTATTTACCTTGCCGCGCACATTGCTCTGCTTGCCGCGATAGTAGGGCTTTCGGCTTTCTTCTACAGAAAGTCAATATCCTCGCTTATGGAAGGCGAGGGCGGCTCAAAATCCGCCAAAAAGAAAGAAAAGGCCGAAATCGCCGCGAAAACTTCCTTCTACAAGAGCTTCTTCCTTAAGGAAGTCCGCACCCTTGTAAACACTCCGGCGCTCATGCTTTCCACCATATTGACGCTGCTTCTGCCGCCCCTTCTGATGGTCTTTATGGCGTTTACGATGGGGAGGACAATGGGCGAAGATGACGGCTTCAACGGCAAAATATTCATAACGGGCTACGCCACATTCCTTACATTTATGCTTATCAGCTCCACAAACATGGTGTCTACGATAGGGATATCGAGAGAGGGCAAAAACCTATATATCCTTAAGACTCTGCCGCTGCCCGTAAGGACTATAATAAAGTGCAAACTGTATTTCGCGGGCATAATAACTTTGTCCTCGACGGTTATTATGAGCATTATGTACCCCGTGATGTTCGGCATAACCAACCCCGTGGCGATTGTAATGTTCCCGGTTGTTGTGTTCTCGGGTTCGTTCGGCGTAAACGCTTTGGCTCTTTATTCCGACCTCAAAAAGCCTGTGCTGAACTGGACAAACATAAGCCAGCTCACAAGCAACAACAAAAACACGCTAAGGTTTATGCTGCCCGTATTGGGCGTAGGCTTCGCGTATCTCGCGGGCGGGCTTGTTCTCGCCATGCAGACGGCGATAACCGGCGGCTGGGAGTATGTTCTGTTCTTCGGGCTGGCGGCGATCCCCGCGGCTATAATCCTCGTGGTATCTCTGTCCAGATTGTTCAAAAACCCCGAGGAAATGTTTGAAAGGATAGGTAACTGATGAGAAAAGCGGCACTTGATATCGGCGATGTCCGCATTGGTATCGCGACAAGCGACATGATGGGAATAATAGCTTCGGGCTACGAAACCTATACCCGAAAGGGCGGCGAGGCGGACTACAAATATATAGCCGAGTTTTGCCGGCAAAAGGAAGTGGACACAATAGTAGTGGGGCTTCCCCGAAATATGGACGGAACCGAGGGCGAGCGCGCAAAGCTAGTGCGGCAGTTCGGTGAGGGACTTTCCGCCCACACAAACGCCAGAATCGTATTCTGGGACGAGAGGCTTACGACCGCCCAGGCCGAGCGTATGCTCATCGAAGGCGGCGTCAGGCGCGATAAGCGCAAACAAGTTATAGACAAGGTGGCCGCGACAATTATATTACAAAGCTATCTTGACAGTTACTAATATAAAAAGGAGATTCATTATGGACGAAAACAAAAAGAAAGGTTGCTGCTGCGACCACGACGAACATGCGGCCGAGGACTGCTGCTGCGATTACGAAGACGACGAGATAGTCACGCTGGTATCCGAAGACGGAGAGGAGCAGGAGTTCTTTACCCTTGCCACCTTTGATCTTGACGGCAAATGGTACATCGTGCTTGAGCCTGCCCAACCCATCGAGGGCTTCCAGGAGGGCGATGTTATAATCTTCCGCCTCGAAGAGGACGAAAACGGAGAGGACATCTATCAGCCCATCGAAACGGAGGAAGAGCTCGAGAAGGCCTTCGCCGAATTCCAGAGAATGCTCGAAGAAGAAATCGAATAGCCGTATATACGGCTTCCACAAGGTAACGGGGGCAGAATTATTCGCGTTATCTGCAAGGAGAGAGTTTTATGCGTAAGAAAAGTTTGTTCGCGATAATAGCCGCGGTTGTTTTGGTCGCCGCTGTTTCTGTGTGCGTCTTTGCCGCGCCCGCGGCGGCAGCCGAGCTGTCCGAGCGCACGCTTAAGACGGACAATGTTTCGGTTAAAGGCAAATTCGAGGATATCGCCGTCTTAACGGCTTATCAGGTATTTGACTCCGAAGCCATTGTCAGCGAGCTTATCAACCGTAACCAGATAAGGAACAAAAAGCAAATTATAGCCATCTATAATGTGACGGTTACGGGAGAGCAGGAACCCTTCCCGGTTTATACCATATCTATTGAGGGCGTAAAGCTCAATCCGCTGGCAAAAAACAAAGTGGCGGTCATCGATTCCCAGGGCGCCTATTATTCGATAAAAGGGCATAACTACAACAGGGCTAAGCAAGCGATAAGCTTCAAAACGGACACTTTGGGCGATTTCGTTATATACAGCGACATGACATTGTTTTATGTCATCGCCGGGCTCGTTGGCTTGGTTATAATAATGGTAATAGCCCTTAAAATACTGGATGTCAACCGCTACAAGAAAGCCCGCCAAGCCGCAAAACTCGCCAAAGAGGAGCGCGGCAAAAAATCGGGCTGGTAAACCGCGTTTTTCGGTTCGCTTAAACCAAAAGGGTTCTCCTTACGGAGAGCCTTTTTTGTTTGCTTGAATCTTTGTTTCGCTTTTAATTTTATATAGCTTCCCTTTAATGTATATATTTGGGCATTGGTTAGAAAATAATCATAGCGGAGGAGCAGCATGCGAAAACCAATTATGCCCAAAGAAGAAATCTTCCATCCATTAAAAGAAAAACCCGGGAGTATTTCGGATGAACGAGCCTAATCAGGAATACTTGAAGCTTGTAAGAAAGACTATGCCCAAGACAAAGCATTTCAGCACTTTACTGAGGGCTTTTCTTGTGGGCGGGACAATATGCAGCATAGGGCAGGGCATAAACGACATCTATACCCTTGTCTTTAAGGATATGCCTAAAGAGGACATAACGGCGATAACGCTTCTTACTATTATATTCATTACCGCCGTGCTTACGGGCTTCGGGGTGTACGACAAGATAGGGGCCTTCGGCGGCGCGGGTTCGATTATCCCCATCACAGGCTTCGCCAACGCCGTAGTTTCGCCCGCAATGGAAAGAAAGCAGGAAGGCATCATTTTGGGGCTTTGCGACAATATGTTCTCAGTCGCGGGCCCTGTTATCGTATTCGGTATCTCCTCCTCGGTGTTGGTAGGAATAATCGCGCTGATATTTAAGAGCTGGTTTATATGAAAAATCAAACGATTTTTTTCAAAAACAACATACTTGTGATGGATACCGCCACCATTGTGGGCCCCAAGGAACACGAGGGGCCGCTGGGCGTTTATTTCGACAAGGATATCGAGGACGACCTTTTGGGGCAAAAAACCTTCGAGTACGCCGAAATAATGCTGCACACGACGGTTATAAAATACCTTCTAAATAAGACAAAACTTAAGCAGGACGACATAGATATGTGCTTCTGCGGCGACCTTATGGACGGGATTATCGCCTGCAACTACGCCATGCGTAACTTCAGTATACCCTTTATGGGGCTGTTTAACGCCTGCGCTACCTTCGGCGAGGCGGTAATACTCGGCTCGGTTATGCTGGACAGCGGTCACGCCGACAGGATAATCTGCTCGACAAGCAGCCATTTTTCCACAGCAGAAAGGCAATTCCGCAATCCTCTGGAGCTTGGCACACAGCGCACGCCGCTATCTCAAACTACTGTAACTGGTGCGGGAGCCACGCTTCTCAATAAAAAGTTCGGCAAAATCGCAGTCGAATGCGCCACAATAGGCAGGGTAATAGATTACGGCGTAAAGGACGCGAACGATATGGGCGCCGCTATGGCGCCCGCGGCAAGGGAAACATTGCTATCGCACCTCGAGGCAACGGGAAGAAGCCCTAGCTATTATGACCTTATCCTTACGGGCGACCTCGGCAAGGCGGGCTCCAATCTGTTAAGAATTCTTATGAAGGAAAAGGGCGTAATCCTCGGCGACAACTATAACGACTGCGGCGCGATGATGTTCATAGGCGACCAGGAAAAGATAGGGCAGGGCGGAAGCGGACCCGCCTGCGTTAATGTCACCTTCAACGGGTATGTCTATAAAAAGATGATGTCGGGTGAGCTTACCAAAGTGCTTCTTATCCCCACGGGGGCGCTGTTGTCCAAAATCTCTAACCTTCAGGGCGAAACCATACCCTCGATAGCACACGCGATCAGCTTTGTTCGCAAAGCCGAATTTCAGTAAGGAGTACGAAATGGAAATATTCTTGACTTATCTTAAAGTTTTTCTTGTCGGCGGGTTAATCTGCGTGATAGGGCAGCTCCTTATAAATTACACAAAGATGACATCCTCGAGAATTCTTGTGATATTTCTGCTATTAGGCGCTTTTCTGGAAACGATAGGCGTTTACAAATATATTGAGGAATTCGGCAAGGCGGGGGCGACCGTACCCATTCTCGGTTTCGGTAGCTCCCTCGCCAAAGGGGCAATAAAGGGCGCTCTCAGCGAGGGTTTTCTGGGTGCTCTGAGAGGGGGTATCGAATCCGTCGCGGTAGGCTTTGCCGGGGTAATTGTTATAGCGTTTATTGTAGGGCTTTTGGCAAGGCCGAAAACAAAACAATAATTTTGCTTCAATGGCTTTCGCAAAAAGCTCAAATTGTATTATAATAAAGTTATGAACGGGCTGTTTAAGAAAGCGGACGCCGTGTGCGTCGTAAATCCTTCCAACCTTTTTTATTTTTCGGGGTATCATAACGCCGACGCGGCGATTGTCCTCACTTCCGACAAAAAGTATTACATCTCAGACCCGCGCTCGCTGGAGGAAGCTTCGCAGCTTCTGAAAGGCTTTGAAATCGTTGACTGCGAAGGCGGCTCTTATCTTGACGCCGCAGTATCGATAATCTCAAAACGGGCTCCCGAGACTCTTGGTTACGAAGACCAAACTATAATTTATAAAGATTACCTCACGCTCTGCAAGGCGCCCTGCAAGTTCGTAGGCATAAGCGGAGCTATAGAGGAATTGAGGGCTGTGAAGAGCCCCGAAGAACTTAAAAAAATCAAGGCCGCGCAGGCGATAACCGACGAGGTTTTTGAGAATGTCCTGGGAATGATAAAGGAAGGAATGTCGGAGAAAGAAGTTGCCTCTTTGCTTAATTCCCGAATTTATTCAAAGGGGGCAACGCTTGCTTTCGATACCATTGTCGCCTTCGGCGAGAACACATCAAAACCCCACGCGCATCCCTCAGACAGAAAACTGAAAAAGGGCGACCCGGTAACCATCGACTTCGGGGCAAAGTGCGAGGGCTACTGCTCGGATATGACAAGGAGCTTTTCCTTCGGCAAGCCTCCCGAGGATTACGAAAGGATATATAATATTGTCCTTGAGGCGCAGCTTAACGCTTTGTCCAAGCTGTACGCGGGCATAAGCGGCAGCGACGGGTGCGAGCTGGCAAAAGAAGTGTTCAGAAGGTACGGGCTTGAAGAATACTTCACTCATTCCCTGGGGCATTCGCTTGGCATTGACATTCACGAATCGCCCCGGCTTTCTGCAAAATACCATAGCCCAATACCCAAAGGCGCGGTTATGAGTGTCGAGCCAGGGTTGTACTTTCCCTCAAAATTCGGAGTCAGGATAGAAGATATTGCGGTTTTTGAGAATAATGGCTTAGATATCTTGACAAACAGCCCAAAAAAATTGATAATAATATAGCTAGTTTTTACCAGGAGGCCTTTTTTATGGCATATATATTGGCAGGAGATTTCAGAAAGGGTATAACCTTTCAGATGGACAGCTCCGTTTGGGTTATAGTAGACTTTTTGCATGTTAAGCCCGGCAAAGGCGCGGCGTTTGTGCGCGCCAAGATCCGCAATGTTATGACGGGTGGCGTTATCGAAAGAACCTTCAACCCCAGCGAAAAATACGAGCTTGCTCACATCGAGCGCAAGAAGATGACTTACAGCTACAACGACGGCGAGCTGTACTACTTTATGGACGCCGAGACCTACGACCTCGTGCCCCTCAATAAAGAGCTTGTCGAGGACGCCCTCAATTTTATAAAAGAGGAGTCCACCGTCGAAGTCGCTTTCTTTAACGGTTCGGCCTTCTCGGTTTCGCCCGAAAACTTTGTCGAGCTTGTTGTCACAGAGTGCGAGCCCGGGCTGCCCGGCGCCACCGCCCAACCCGGCACCAAATCGGCTACCTTAGAGACCGGCTTTGTGCTCCAGGTTCCTCTCTTCGTAAACCAGGGCGAGAAGATAAGGGTAGACACCCGCACCGGCACATATATGTCCAGGGTGTAGCCCTAAATAATTTTGTTTGGTTACTCTTTTATAAAGGGGTTGCCTTTTTGGCAACCCTTTTAATTTTGCTATATTTGGTGTTTTGAACGCAATTTTACCAAAAGCGCCTAAGATTCATATTTCGCCATACTGTCACATTCATTGTAATATGCTAAAGGATTTGTTGGGCGGGGAGTTGTATAACGCCATAGTTTCAGTATGCCCCGAGCAGGGGCTCACCGAAATAAGGCTCAGGCTGGGGCTTCCCGTCGCGGTAAGGGTGGGGCTAAACAGAAAGGTTTTGCCTTTTATAGCCACAAAAAAAATGATAGACGGCGTCGTGGCGAGGGCGACGGGATTTTCGCTGTACTCAAGACAGGACGAGATAAAGCAAGGCTTTATTCATTATTCGGGAGGTATCCGCATAGGGGTAGCGGGCAAAGGCATAGCCGAGGGCGGCTCGCTTGTCGGGTTTTCGGAGATAGATTCCTTAAACATAAGGCTTCCGCACGAGATAAAGGGCTGCTCGGACAGGCTGTCCAATATAATAAATAATTTTGAAAACACGCTTATCGTTTCGCCGCCTTTCGCCGGAAAGACTACTCTTATAAGGGATATGGCGAGGGCACTAGCCAAAAATTACGATGTTGTGATAGTGGACGAAAGGGGAGAAATAGGGGGCGGCGAGGGTTCGATCTACGACCTTGGCTCTTTTGTGGATATCGTCGGGAATGTGCCCAAAACGCTTGTAACCGAGGGCATTATACGCTCGATGTCGCCCGAAATAATCGTGCTGGACGAGCTTTCGCCCGAGAAGGATATGAAGATTGTTGAGGAGATTTCGAGGTCGGGGATAAAGCTTCTCGCCAGCGTGCACAGCGACAGCATAGAGCGGCTTACAAAAGCCCTTCCCCACATAGCGAGGCACTTTTGCTACGGCGTTCTATTAAGTAATAAACCGTCCATAGGAAGCATAAAGTCTATTGTGAGGTTCAGAGGTGATTAGACTTGCTGTGGGGGCGACGCTCATGGCAGTTGCCGCTTACATAGGCATAGGCATAGACAAATTCTACAAGATGCGGGTCGATTACCTTAAAGATTTCGCGGACTTTCTTGGCTATGCCTCTAGGGAAGCCGGATTCCTTAAAACCGATATCCTTCGCATAATATCTCTTTATTGCGCGTCCCGTAGCTCTAACCTCACAAAATATTTGCAACAAACCAAACAACAGCTCGAAAGCGGGAATGCCCCGACAATAGACTGCGTTTTTCTGGCTAAAAAGGATAAAAAGCTTTACGAGAGCTTTTTTGAAGGATTAAAAAGCGCCGACTACAGGACGCAGGAGAAGCTGTTTTTGCACAGTATAGCCGAAACCTCGGAACTGATAAAGGAAGCCGAAAAAAATAAAAAAAACAAGGGGGAGCTTATCCGCAAGCTGATGGCGCTCGGCGGCGTCGCGCTGATGGTGATAGTATTATAATGAATATCGACATTATTTTCAAAATCGCCGGCGTCGGTATACTCGCCGCGGTAATAAACAATATCCTGGAGAAGTCGGACAAGAAGGAAGTCGCGACATTTGTGACGCTTGCAAGCCTTATCGTCGTGCTTATGATGGTGATAGATATGATCTCCGGCCTCTTCGAGTCGCTAAAATCCATCTTCAGCCTTACTTAAATGGATATCGTAAAGGTAATATTAGTCGCCCTGCTGGGCGTAATGGTGGTGGTAATATTAAAGGACATCAAGCCCGAGCTTGCCTTTCTTGCCGCCGTCGTGACGGGGGCGGCGATACTCCTTATGATTCTTTCCGAAATCACCGGCATATTCGACAGCTTTAAGGGTTTGTCTGAGGGCGCGGGCGGAGAAGGAAAATCGATATTCGTAACCATCCTCAAGATTGTGGGGATAGGCTATCTTACCGAATATTCGGCGGGGATTTGCGACGATTACGGCTCTCATTCGATAGGCAAAAAGGTTCAGCTTGCCGGCAAGGTAAGCATTTTCGCGATGGCGATACCCATTTTCGCCAACATCATCGCCACCATAGGCGCGATTGTAAAATGAAAAGGGTAATTATATCTGTATTCGCCGTCCTCGCGCTGTGTTTCCTGCTTGTTTTAATACCTGGCGGCGAAAGCGCTTTTGCCGCAACGAAATCACAGGAGAAAATAAAAGAGGAAATAGAAAACGAGGTAAGCGAAAGCCTCAAAGACCTCATAACTTCCGACTTAGAGGAATACTTTAAAGAGCTTAAAAAGACCTCCGATTATAACTTCGGCGACAGCCTAAAGGGTTTTATAAAAAATATAATAGAGGGCAAAACCGAGTTTACGGCGGACGCACTTCTCAAGATGGTTTCCGCCGCCGTAAAAAATAATTTTTTGTCCATACTTTCTTCGCTTTCGTCAATCATTGCCCTTTCGATACTGTACGGGCTTTCCAAGCATATCAATTCGGGATTTATTAAGGAAAGCACCTCGCAGATCGTTTATTTTGCCGTATACGGCTCGATTATAGCTACATTAGGGGCGATTGTCGTCAGCGCCGTTTCGACAACCAAAAAGGCTTTAGGCGCAATTTCCACATTGATGGATATAAGCATGCCCATTTTTATTACTTTGATTACCGCTTTGGGCGGGGTGTCGGGCGCCGCCGTTTATCGGCCGATAACACTTATGGTATCCTCGCTGATAATTAAGACCATCGAGTATGTCGTAATGCCCTTGTTTTTCTCTACCGTGGTTTTCGGTATGATAGGGCACCTTACAAATAATGTAAAGCTCGACAAGATAACAAAGACGCTGCGCTCGGTCGCAAACTGGCTGCTGGGAATTATGTTTTCGGTGGTCGGTATGCTTATGTCGGCGCAGGGCATAGTTGGGGCCAGCATAGACAATGTAAGCATAAGGTCGGCAAAGTTCGCTCTTTCAAGTTATGTTCCCATTCTGGGCGGCTACCTTTCGGACGGCTTCGACATAGTTCTCGCTTCGGGGGTGCTTATAAAGAACGCCTTGGGGCTTGCGGGAGTTATGATGCTAATCGCCGCCGTGGCGGGGCCCGTTCTTAAAATATTGGTAATAAGCCTTGCGCTCAGGCTTGCAGGCGGGATATTAGAGCCCGTGTCGGACGAGAAAATCTCGGGGCTGCTCTACACCACGGGCAAAAACCTGATGGTGCTTGTCAGCATCATACTGGGGCTGTTCTTTTTGGTATTTGTGGTGTTTATGCTTGTTATTACATCCTGCAACGCGGGGGTGGCGTGATGGGCGGATTCGCGGGTTGGATTGCCGGCATTGTCGGGGCGGTGATCGCTACCACAATTATAGACCTTATGATGGCGGAAGGCGAAACCAAGAAGTTTATAAAAGGTATAGCCTCGCTTCTTATTCTGGCCGTCATAATCGCACCTTTGCCCGCGTTAATAAACAACGATTTTAAGCTTATCGAGGATACCGCGGCGGACGAAAAGCCCGGGGAGGATCTGATGGAAGATTACCTGAGAAGGGTGTATCTCCACAGGTACAAAAACTACGAGCTGGCCATACAAAACAAACTTAAGGCCAAGGGCATGGACGAGGTAATCGTTAGAATCGACATAGCCTACGAGGGCGGTCAAATCGTAATTAAGAGCGTAAATGTGGACACATCCAAAATGGTATTAACGGGAAACAGCACGAATATAGATATTAATGGCGCGATACTGGAGGCGGTCGAGTCCGTTTTGGGGCGCGCCGCCGCAGTCAAGACCGTCATTAAGTAGGTGGGAATGGAAGCTTGGGCGCAAAAAATTAAAAACGGTTGGGCAAAAGTCAAGACAATCAAAAACATAGAAATCATCATCGGATTAGTAATAATTTGCCTTATCGTTCTAATATACTCTAGTATAACGGCGGGAGCGGAAAAGAAAAAGCCCGATCCCAAGCTCGACAACGGCGGATACACGCAGTCGGCAACCGAACTGGAGAAGCGCCTCGGCGACATCCTGTCGGAGATAGACGGGGCGGGAAAGGTAAGCGTCATGATAACTTATGAGGCGCAAACCGCTAACTCGGGCGACGGCGACGCTATCGAAGGCATAAAAGGCGTGGTAGTTGTAGCCGACGGCGCCGAAAACCCGGCGGTAAGGATACGGCTTATAACCGCCCTTAGGACCTTGCTGGATATAGACGCCGATTCGATACAAATATTCGACAGGAAATAAAAATCAATATGGAGGTATTATGAAAGCTAACAAAAAGAAAATTATCGTTTTGGTCGCAATGATAGTATTGCTGGTCGCGACCGGGTGCCTGAACTATTTCCTCAACCTTAAGAAGGTGGACGATGTTAACGCCGACGAAGACACGCCGACCTTCTTCGAAACCTTCAGGGCAGACAGGGTAGCGACAAGGGAGCAGGAGATTAAGCTTCTCGATGAGATTATAGCCGCCGCTACCACCGAAGAAGCCGTAGCCGCCGCCGAGGCTCAGAAGCTCGCCCTTGCCGCCGCCATGGAAACAGAACTCTTGCTCGAAGGGCTCATTAAAGCAACGGGGCACCAGGACTGCGTAGTGACCATCAGCTCCAACAGCGTAAATGTCGTTGTGAAAGACAGCGACCTAACCCAAGAGGAAGCCGCGCAGATACTTAATATAATAGTTACCGAAACAGAATTCACGCCGCCGGATGTAACTATCATACCTTATGTATAACTCCACTCAAAAAAAGAGGCCTGAGTACCTCTTTTTTTGGTATAGCGAATAATATACAGCTTGGCTTAAAGAGCGCCGCGAATGGCGCTTTTTGTATGAGTATTTTCGGAAACGCATTTGCGCTAAGTTTTTGGCAAGATGTATTGCAATTACCAAAAATTAGGTATATAATGCTATATGTGGTATATTGGTGCATTAAATATAAAACATATACTAAAGACAACGAGTTTGTTCTTTCGGATTAGGAGCGTCAGATGTCTGATTTGATTACATTAAAAAGCAAAGAAACCGAGCTATACGCTTCGTCCAAAGGTATCAGGGAATTCCTTGGAGGCATACTGGACGAAGCTTCTTTTGTAGAAACGGATGTTTTCCTAAGCGGAGAAAACCTTATCTACGACAGCGTGCCTTACGGCGAGGGTGTTATAACGGGCTACGCCACGATAGGCGGGTATCCCGTATATGTCGTTGCCCAGAACGGCGAGGCGCTTAAGGGCAGCTTCGGCGAAGCGCACGCCAGAAAGATATTGAAGTGCATTAAGCGCGCCCGCAAAAACGAGCTTCCGCTTATATCGATACTCGACAGCGCCGGCATAAGAGCGGGCGAAGGTCTTGAGGTGCTGGACGCTTTTGCCGAAGTGTTCGCTGCCCTTAACGAATTCCGCTATTACGCCCACCATGTTGCCATCATAAGAGGCACGGCGGTAGGGCTTATGGCAAGCTACGCCGCCATGGCGGACTTTGTGTTTATGAGTGGCAAGGCGACCCTTAGCGTAAACCCGCCGATGGTGCTTGCGGCCAAAGCAAAGAAGGACGGAAAATACGAAGATATCCTGGGCGCGAAGGTTTTTGCCGCCAGCAAGCTGGGCGCCTTCAGATATGAAACCCCCGCCGATGTTTCGGACAAGATTATAAAGCTGTTCTCTTACCTTGATGAAGAGCTTGTCGACAGCAGCGACGACCCCAACAGGCAAACGCCTTCCTTAAATAACGGCTTTAATAAGGACGAGCTTATGGCAGCCCTTGCCGACGAGGGAAAATACCTCGAGGTTTTTGACGGCTTCTGCCCCTCGGTGTTCTGCGCCCTCACCTCGGTAAATTCTCTCCCCGTGGGCGTTATTGTCACCAACGCCGACGGCGCTTCGCCAAGGCTGAATAAGTATTCGATAAAGAAAATCCGCAGGTTCATAAAGATTCTGGACGCTTATGACATACCCCTGATTAACCTTGTGGACAGCGAAGGCATAGATTCTACATTGGAAGAGGAGCAGGCGGGCTTCGCCGTATCGGCGGCAAAGCTTCTTAAGGTTGTAACCGAGTGTTCGTCCCCCAAGATTTCGATAGTGGTGGGCAAGGCGATCGGGTTTGCCTATACAGCCCTTTGCTCCAAGCCTTTGGGCTATGATTTTGTAGCCGCCTTCCCGTCGGCGTCGATTGCTTCGGTTAACGCCGAAACCGCCATCAATGTGTTCTACGACGAGGAGATACGCGCCGCAAAGGATTCCGACAAGGCGAGAAAGGCCCTTGCCGAGAAGTATCGGAACGATATGGCTAACCCGTTTATCAGCGCCAAGGGCGGCTCGGTGGATAACATCATAGAGCCCGCGATGCTCCGCCCCTATGTGGCAAGCGTCCTTACCATGACGGCGGAATAGGAGAGATTATGGCATACTTACTTTCCGCGATAAAATACGAAGTATTAATCATTGCGATAGGGATATTGCTGCTTGTCAATATCCTGCTTACGCTAAGGCTGCAAAGATATGTAAAGAAGGATATGCCCGAGGCGGAAGGCGAGGCAACAGCCCCCAAAGCGGCGCAGGCCGGCGCCGTAAGCGGCGAGGTTGTGGCGGCGATAACAGCGGCGATATCGGCTGTTTTAGAAAACGAAGCCAAGGCAAACGGAACAGACAAACCCAGGTTTATTGTAAGACAGATAAAAAAAGTGAGGTAACACCATGCGCAGATTCAATGTAACAGTTAACGGCACACCGTACATCGTCGATATAGAGGAAATAACGGGCTCCGCGCCCGTCTATCAGGCTCCCGTGGCGGCTCCCGCAGTTGCGCCCGCGCCCGTTGCGGCTCCCGCGGCACCCGCGGCTCCCGCCGAGGCGGCACCCGCTCCC
>DGDU01000058.1:1367-3725 GCA_002385605.1 Christensenella sp. UBA3944 | reverse complement strand
TGATGCTGATTCCCAGTATGGGCATTGGTGTCACTCCTTTATTTTTATGACCGATCACCGACCGATCAGGGGGACTGTCCCCCCGCGCCCCCCGCGCCCCCCGCCGAGGCGGCACCCGCTCCCGCCCCCGTAGCGGCAGCCCCCGCCGACGGCTTCAAATTCACTTCCCCCATGCCCGGCACCCTCGTAAAATACATCGTAAAGGACGGCGCCCAGGTTAACAAGGGCGAGCCCGCCTTTATACTCGAATCCATGAAAATGGAAAACGAAATCGTCGCCCCAGCCGACGGCAAAATCACCTTCCTCATAAGGGAAGGCGCCATGATTAACGCAGGCGATGTTGTGGCTGTAATCTCTTAATCATAAACATCTAAAAATTACCTACAGGAAACAGAAAATGAAAAAAGTATTTATAACCGAAACCATCCTGCGCGACGCCCATCAATCGCAGGCGGCAACGCGCATGCGCATAGACGAAATGCTTCCCGTAGCCGAAAAACTTGACCAAATAGGGTACTTCTCGGTGGAGTGCTGGGGCGGGGCGACCTTCGACTCCTGCCTGCGCTTCCTTCACGAAGATCCGTGGGAGAGGCTTAAACAGCTAAAAGAGGCCATGCCCAAAACCAAGCTACAGATGCTGCTTCGGGGGCAAAACCTGCTTGGCTACAAAAGCTACAGCGACGACATCGTTGACCTTTTTATAAAGAAATCCATCGAGAACGGCATCGAGGTCGTAAGAATGTTCGACGCCCTCAACGATGTAAGAAACCTCGAGCAGTGCATAAAGGCCGTAAACAAGTACGGCGGCATAAGCGAGGCCGCGGTAAGCTACACCACAAGCCCCGTCCACAGTATTGACTACTTTGTAGATGTCGCCCTTAAACTCAAAAAGATGGGCGCGCAGATAATCTGCATAAAGGATATGGCAAACCTGCTTTTACCTTACGACGCCTACAAACTTGTTAAGGCTATTAAGGAAAGCACGGATATGCCCGTGCATGTGCATACGCACAACACTTCTGGCACGGGCGATATGACCTACCTTAAAGCCATAGAGGCGGGCGCCGATATAGTCGATACCGCTTTGTCGCCTTTAGGTAACGGCACCTCGCAGCCCGCAACCGAGCCGCTTGTAGCCACATTAAGAGGCACGCCCTATGACACGGGGTTGGACCTCGAGGCGCTAAACGAGATAGCAAAGCATTTTAATAAAGTAGCCGAGAGGCTCATGAAAGACGGCTTCCTCAACGAGAGAGTTCTTAAAGTCGATGTAAACGCCCTTATTTATCAGGTTCCCGGCGGAATGCTTTCCAACCTAATAAACCAGCTTAAAGAGCAGGGCGCAGGCGACAGGCTTGGCGAAGTTCTCGAGGAAGTGCCGCGCGTGCGCAAAGACTTCGGATATCCGCCTCTTGTTACGCCCACCTCGCAGATTGTCGGCACTCAGGCTGTTCTCAATGTGCTTACGGGCGAGCGCTACAAGATGGTCACCAAAGAGTCCAAGGGGCTTTTAAGGGGCGATTACGGCAAGCTGCCCGCCGAGCCCGATCCCGATGTCATCAGGAAGTGCATAGGCGACGAGCTAAGGGTTACCCACAGGGCGGGCGAGGGCATCGAGCCGCAATTTGAGAAGCTTAAGGCCGAAACAATCAAGTATTGCAGAAACGACGAAGATGTGTTATCATACGCTATGTTCCCGCAGGTCGCCACCGAGTTCTTCAAGTGGCGTGAGGCCAGGGACAAGGGTATAGATTCGGCTCTCACGGACATAAATAATAAAATCATACCCGTATAAAATCCCGGAAGTTTAAGGACAGAATGAGAATTCTTATCGTTAACGACGACGGCTACCAGAGCCAGGGCATTATCCGTTTAGCGGCCGCCTTGATGAAAGAGCACGAAATCACCGTCGTCGCGCCCTCACATTGTTACAGCGGCGGAAGCCACGCCATGACCTTCCACAAGCCTATATATGTCAAAAAAGCCGAGGGGTTCCCGTATCCTTGTTTGTCGGTTGTCGGGACGCCTTCGGATTGCGTAAAGTTCGGGCTGGAGCTCTTTTCGGGCGACAAGCCCGACCTTATTATTTCGGGCATAAACAACACGCCCAACATCGGCACCGATGTCGTTTATTCGGGCACGGTTAACGCCGCCATAGAAGGCGCCATGAACGGCATACCCTCCATAGCCCTTTCGGCGGATACCGAATCGGACGACGATTTCGACTACGCCATAGAATACTTTTTGAAGCATTTTGATTATTACCTTGCTTTGGTTACCCCCGAAGTCCCCATAAGCATTAATTACAACTCCAGAAAGGTAGGAAACAAAGGGCACAGGATTACGCCTGTCTCTTAT
>DGDU01000058.1:779-1233 GCA_002385605.1 Christensenella sp. UBA3944 | reverse complement strand
GGATTACGCCTTTGGGCATAAGGAAGTTTGCCGATTTATATATTACGGGCGAAGAGGACGAAAGGGGCAAGCAATACATTCTTGTCGGCGAACCCATGCAGATAGACAACAACCCCGACTGCGATGTGGTATGGTTCCACAAGGGGTACGCCACCATTACGCCGCTTGCGTTTGAGCTTACCGCGTTTGACCACATAGACCGCCTGAGAAGTATTCCCTTGACGGAGAGGGGCGAATGAGCGTTGTAATTGTCGGGGGAGGGCCGGCAGGCATGATGGCGGCGATTGCCGCGGCCTCGAGGGGCAGGAAGGTAGTTCTTATAGAAAAAAACGACCGCCCCGGGCGCAAGATGTATATTTCGGGCAAAGGCCGCTGCAATATCACCAACAACACGGATATAAAAAGTTTTTTGAATGAAGTTGTTTCCAACCCCAAATTTTTAATGGCGGCGCTT
>DGDU01000058.1:490-684 GCA_002385605.1 Christensenella sp. UBA3944 | reverse complement strand
CTTTCCGCCCTCCGCGGCAATGGAGTTTTTTGAAAGTAACGGGCTTCCGCTGAAAACCGAGCGGGGGGACAGGGTTTTTCCCGCGTCCGACAAGTCCGCCGATGTCATAGACCTTATGCGGAACTTATTGAAAGAAAAGGGCGTAAAGCTGGTTGCTTCCGAAACGGTAAAACGGCTGGAAAAAGTGGGCGAAA
>DGDU01000058.1:0-234 GCA_002385605.1 Christensenella sp. UBA3944 | reverse complement strand
AATCACAAAAGTAGTAACCGATAAATCCGAATATCCCTGCGAGGCGGTTTTGCTTGCAACGGGCGGCATATCTTATCCCAAAACGGGCTCGACGGGCGACGGGTACTTGTTCGCCAAAGAGCTTGGGCATACTATTATCGAGCCAAAGCCCGCTTTGTGCCCCGTTTTGCTTAAAGGGGCTTACGATACGGCGGGGAAAAATATTGGATATTAAAAGCTTTTCTTCCCCCCCCG
>DGDU01000004.1:31536-46315 GCA_002385605.1 Christensenella sp. UBA3944 | reverse complement strand
ATAAGAGACAGGGTTAATATTATGTACGGCTGCGACAATTTCTGCTCGTATTGCATCGTTCCGTATGTCAGAGGGCGTGAGAGAAGCCGCGAGCCCCTGGCAATTCTGTCCGAGATAAAAAGCCTTTTAGACGAAGGATATAAAGAGATTACTTTGCTCGGGCAGAATGTAAACAGCTACGGAAACGACAGGGCGGACGGGTACAATTTTGCTTCGCTTTTAAGGGATATAGCTAAGTTTGAGGGCAAATTCCGCCTTCGCTTTATGACATCACATCCCAAGGATTTTTCAGATGAGATTATAGATATCATCGCCTCAACGCCAAATTTCTGCGATAATATCCATCTTCCCGTGCAAGCGGGTAGCAACAATGTGCTTGCCGCGATGAACAGAAAATACACCCGCGAGAGATATCTTGAAATTATAGATAAAATCCGCTCCAGAATGCCCGGCTGCGGCATTACAACCGATATAATGGTGGGCTTCCCCGGCGAAACAGAGGATGACTTCGAGGACACCCTTGACCTTGTGCGCAGGGTGAGGTTTTCAAACGCCTTTACATTTATATATTCGCCGAGGAAGGGCACGGCGGCCGCCAGAATGGAGCAGCTTCCGTACGCCGTAAAAAAAGACCGCATTACCCGCCTTATAGCCCTGCAAAACCAAATAACCAAGGAGCTTAGCGAGGAATATATAGGCGGAACATACGAAATTCTTGTTGAGGACAGCCCCAGGCAAAATCAGCTTTGCGGCAGGACGGAGAGCGGAAGGCTTGTGACCTTCGACGGGCCCGCCGATATGGTAGGGCAATTTGTAAATGTAAAAGTAACAAAGGCAAAGGCATCCGCGCTTAAAGGAGAGATAGTAGATGATAGATAAGGATCTCGTCAACAAGCTGTCTCCGATGATGCAGCATTATTTATCCGTAAAAAAGGACTACCCCGACACCGTGCTTATGTATCGGTTGGGGGACTTCTATGAGATGTTTTTCGAGGACGCTTTGGAGGTATCTAAACTTCTCGACCTTACCCTCACGGGAAGGGATTGCGGGCTAAAAGAAAGGGCGCCGATGTGCGGGGTGCCGTATCACGCCGCCGATACTTACATAGGAAAGCTCGTAAAGATGGGCAAAAAGGTTGCGATCTGCGAGCAGCTAACCACTCCCGCCGACCAAAAAGGCATGGTAAAAAGGGATGTCGTGCGCGTGGTTACGCCCGGCACGGTAACAAGCGACGACATTCTAGACGGCAGCTCCAATAATTATATTTTATCCGTGTATGTTAAAGGTAAATCGGGCGGGCTTTGCTGGATGGATGTTTCCACGGGCGAAGTTAAGGCCGAAGAGCTGGACGAAAAAAGAATTTTTAAGCTTGAAGATATCGTGATGTCCATAGGTCCCAGCGAAATTATCGGCAACAGCGAGGGCTGCGAGTTTATAAAATACACCGACGGCGTAAACACGGGCAAGCTTCCCAAGCCGCAAAATTATTACGATTACGCCTTCGATTCGGACAACGCGGGCAAGACAATAAAAGAATTTTATTCGGTATACAACCTGGCCGCGCTGGGGCTGGAGGATGCTCCCGAGGCTGTTTGCGCCATAGGCGGGCTGTTGGATTACATAGAAAGCACCCAAAAGAGGGCGCTTGCCCACATAATGCCGCCCAAGCTTCTCCGCGGGGCGGGGCAAATGTTTTTGGACTTCAACACAAAGCGCAATCTCGAGCTTACCGAAACGCTTTCGGACAAGTCGCGGGTAGGAAGCCTCCTTTGGGTTTTAGACAGGACAAAAACCAATATGGGCGCCCGCTGCCTAAGGCGCTGGGTTAATGAGCCCCTGCAAAACGCAGACGAAATCACTTACAGGCAGCAAGCTGTATCCGAGCTTGTAAAAAACAAAGCGCTAAGGGACGAAGTATGCTGCCTGCTAGGCGGGATAAGGGATGTCGAGCGCCTCTGCAACAAGCTTGCCTACAACAGCATAAACCCCCGCGAGTGCCTTGCTATATCGTATTCCCTCAACCAGATTCCCACGCTGAAAAAGCTTCTGGCCAAAACGAAATCGGCTTATCTCAGCGACATAAACAATAGGCTGGACTCGCTGGGCGATATCAAAGCCCTTATAGAATCCGCCATCTCCGACCAGGCCCCGACTTCACTTAAAGACGGCGGGGTTATAAAGAACGGCTATAACGAGGAGCTTGACGGCTACCGCGAGGCCCGCTCGAACGCAAAAAAATGGCTCGCCGAATACGAAGCCAAGGAGCGCGAAACCACGGGGCTTAAAACCCTTAAGTTAGGGTTCAACAATGTGTTCGGATACTACATTGAGGTAAGCAATTCGTATTTAAATCTTGTCCCTTACCATTACGAAAGAAAGCAAACCTTAACTACGGGCGAGAGGTTCATAACCCCCGAGCTAAAAAAGATGGAAGAGCTTATCCTCGGCGCCGAAGAAAAGGCGTTAAAGCTTGAAGAAAAGCTCTATGCCGAAATCAAAGAAACTCTGGCGGGGGTAATCAAGCAGCTTCAGGAAAACGCCCGCGCCGTCGCCGAACTGGACGCCTTATATTCCTTCGCCCAAACCGCGGTCGAGCATGGCTACACATGCCCTGTAATCTCCAAAAATTCCTCCGAAATCCATATAAAGAACGGCAGGCACCCCGTAGTTGAAACGATAAAGAAAATCAACGAATTTGTCCCGAACGACACGATTATGGACGCCGGAAGCCGCACGCTGATTGTAACCGGCCCCAATATGGCGGGCAAATCCACCTATATGAGACAGGTTGCCTTAATCGTGCTTATGGCGCACATGGGAAGCTTTGTCCCCGCTGATTCGGCGGAAATCTGCCTCGTTGACAGGGTGTTTACGAGGATAGGGGCAAGCGACAACCTCGCTTTCGGGCAAAGCACCTTTATGGTCGAAATGACCGAAGTCGCTAATATTTTGAACAACGCCACCGAAAAAAGCCTTCTGATCCTGGACGAAATCGGCAGGGGCACCTCGACTTTGGACGGCTTGTCCATCGCGTGGGCGATTGTAGAGTATATCGCACTCAGGGTAAAGGCAAAAACGCTGTTTGCCACGCACTTCCACGAGCTAAGCGAGCTCGAAACGGTTATACCAAACCTCAAAAACTATCATGTCCTTATTAAAGAAAGCCCCGAAGGTATCACCTTTTTGTATAAAATCGCCCGCGGCGGTGCAAGCAAGAGCTTCGGTATAGAGGTAGCGTCTTTAGCGGGCGTCAATTCCAAAGTGATAGACCGCGCCAAAGAAATAATGAAAATCCTCGAGGAAAGCCATGTTTTAAGCGGCGGCTTTAACGGCAAAATTACCGAAAACGCCTCCGAAGACGCCATACCGACCGACCAGATAGCGTTCTTTGGGGAAGTTTCACCCGCTATAAGCGAAATCGAAAAGATTTTAAGGGATATAAACCTCGACGATATGACGCCCATACAGGCGCTTACGCTGCTTGCCGACCTCAAAAAGAAGCTACCGCCGGACAAAAAACCTAAAGGCAGAAAGCAAAAATGAGAATAAACATACTCGATCAATCCGTCTACAACAGAATAGCAGCCGGTGAAGTGGTCGAAAACCCCGCCTCGGTCGTCAAAGAGCTTGTGGAAAACAGCATAGACGCGGGCGCGACGCAGATTGAAATACGCATTTCGCAGGGCGGTATAAGATCGATAGGGGTAACCGACAACGGCTGCGGAATACTGAAAGAGGAGCTTCATAAGGTAATATTCCCTCACGCGACAAGTAAAATAGCCTCGGTTTCTGATTTAGACAGCATCGCCACCCTGGGCTTCAGGGGGGAGGCGGTCGCAAGTATTGCCGCCGTATCCGAAATAGAAATAAAAACAAGGTATTTCCAATCCGAATTCGGAGCGAAGCTAACGGCAAAGGGCGGAGAGAGCATTAATATAAGCGATACCGCATATAATCAAGGCACAAGTATTCTAATTAGTAACCTATTTTATAATACTCCCGCCAGGTACAAATTCCTTAAAGGCGCTAAGAGCGAAGAAGCCTATATAACTAAGGCCGTATCGCAGCTGATACTCGCAAACAGCCACATTGCGTTTAAATATTTCGCCGATGACAAAAAGATATACGAGTCGGACGGGAGCGGTCTTGACGGCGCTGCAAAAGCAGTATTTTCGGCGGATATTTATGATAAATTGTTGCCGATTGTCGAAGATGAATCCGCTTCAATTCGTGTAAGCGGGCTTATGTCGGAACCGTCGCTTGGCAAAAACAACAGAAATTACCAGACAATCATACTTAACGGCAGGGTTATTACGGATATTAATATTTCGTCTGTTGTAAGTAACGCCTACGGAGGGCGTCTTATGACGCACGCTTTCCCGGCTTTTGTCCTTAACATAGTAATGCCCTTTGACGAGGTTGATGTAAATGTCCATCCCAACAAGAGGGAAGTACGCTTCGCAAATCCCAGGCAAGTCTATGGGGCTATATATAATGCCGTAAAAAATACTCTTGAGGCCTTCGAAGCGCAAGCTTTAGCAAGGCTTTACCCGCCAAAACCCATATCCGAAATAAGCGCGGAACCCCAGCCGTTGCATCCTGAAAGCGAAGAAAAACCAAAAACTTTTACATCTCCGGCATACGCTAAGCCCGGCAATGACCTTTTCGGCGTGGCGTATTACCTCGAAAGACTAAAAGGCACCACCGAAAACGGCACTTTGAAAGTTGCCGAAAATAACGATTTTCCGCCGATTAAGGATATTTTTTCGTCAAAAACCAAAATAGGGGAACAATCAGAGGCAAAACCCAATATAGCCGAAGTCGCCGCCGATATTCAGCCTGAGGCAAAAATGAAAACTGCCGAAGCGCCTAAGAATTATAAGGTTTTGGGGCAGGTTTTCGATACATATATCGTTTTGGAATATAACGGCGAGTTGCTTATAATAGACCAGCACGCCGCGCACGAAAGGCTGCTTTTCGACAAGCTTTCGGAAGCGGTAAATACGGATGAAGCGGCAAGCCAGCCCTTATTAATACCGTACATTTACGAGGATTCGCCCGTAAGAATCGCAGAAATCCTTTCTCTTTCGGGCGAAATCAATAAGCTTGGCTTTGAAATAGAGGGTTTTGGCAATAATACAATTAAAATTAACGCCGTGCCCCAAGCGCTAACGGATATGGATATCGGGGCTTTCCTGTCGGATATTATCGACGGAATTAAGTTCCGCGAGTTTTCGGGAAGCGACATTATAAGAGAAAACCTCATTAAAAAAGCATGCAAATCGGCCATAAAAGGGGGTTATTCTTATAATTTAGAGCAATCCGAAAAGATTATTGAGTATTTCTTCGCGAGCGGCATGCCTCTGCAGTGCCCGCACGGGCGTCCGACTTATATTAGCTTCACCAAAGCCGAAATCGAAAAGCTCTTCAGGAGGAAGCTATGATAATTATCGGCGGGCCGACCGCGTCGGGAAAAACAGCGGTAGCGGCAGCGGTCGCCAAAGCTTTAAACGGCGAAATCGTGTCCGCCGATTCCATGCAGGTTTACAAAGGTATGGATATCGGCACGGCTAAGACAAGCGACGCCGAGCTGGGCGTAAGGCAGCACATGGTAGATGTTGTAGAGCCTTTCGAAAACTTTACCGTCGTGGACTATCGCGAGCGTGCCGAAGAAGCGATAAAAGATATAGAAAAAAGGAGAAAACTGCCCGTTGTAGCCGGAGGGACGGGGTTTTATATAACCTCGCTTATATCCGAATGCGGCTACGGAAACCAATCCGACCCGCAGATTCAGGCACAGCTTAGGGGGGATTTGGAGCGGCTAGGGGCGGAAAGCCTTCATAAAAGGCTAAAGGAATTAGATCCCGTAAGCGCGGATAAAATTCATTATAACAACACAAAAAGGCTGATTAGAGCCCTCGAGGTCTGCCTGGCGACCGGCAAGCCGTTTTCGGATCAGCAAAACATCAGATATAATCCCGTATCGCCGTACATTATGTTTGTAATCTCCCCCGAGCGGGCGCAATTGTATAATAATATCGAGAAAAGGCTGGATTCGATGTTTGAAATGGGCCTTGAAGCAGAAGTAAGAGGGCTTATCGAGGAAAAAAATCTCGATTTTTCGATGCAATCCATGCAAGGCATAGGATATAAGGAGTGGAAGCCGTATTTCGAGGGCGAATGCGGCATCTATGATGTATTCGAGGCAATAAAAAAGAATACAAAAGTATACGCCAAAAGGCAGCAAACCTGGTTTAAGCATCAATATCAAAACCCGATATTTATAAGCGGAACGGCAGGGCAGATGGCGGAAGCTATAATAAATTATTATAAAAACACTAACTTTTAGAGGCACAAATGGGCATAAGCGCATATCAACATATTCTCACAGCCGAAAACGAATGTAAAGAATTGTTTTCCCGCATCGACGAAATCGCATTCGAGAATCAAAAAAAGGTGCTGGACGCCTTCAGAAAGCTGAAGATTTCAGCCATGCATTTCAACCCTTCCACGGGCTATGGCTACGACGACACAGGCCGCGACACGCTCGGCAAGCTGTTCGCCGAGGCGCTCGGCGCCGAAAGCGCCTTGGTTTCACCGTCCATAGCCAACGGCACCCACGCCCTTACAATTACGCTGTTCGGGCTTTTGAAATCGGGCGACAGAATCGTTTTCGCGGGCGGGGAGCCGTACGATACTCTCAAAGAAGTTATCCGGGGAAAGGAAATAGGGTCGCTTGCCGATTTCGGCATTGAGGCGGATACAATAGAATTAAAAGACGGCAAAATCGATTATGAGGCGTTGGGCGTATACCTTTCCGCCAATAAGCCTAAGGTGGCGTTTATAACGCGCTCCAGAGGCTACAGATGGAGGGACGCGTTAAGCCTTGATGAGATTGCTTTTTCCGTAAAAGCGATAAAATCCGCTTCGCCGTCTACAATTGTTATGGTAGACAATTGCTACGGCGAGTTTACGGATGTCCACGAGCCAACATATTACGGCGCGGATATCATCGTCGGCTCGCTTATTAAAAACCCCGGAGGCGGGCTCGCCCCCACGGGCGGATATATCGCCGGCAAGGCCGAACTCATAAATAAGATCGCCGGAAGGCTTACAGCGCCGTCATTAGGCGCCGAAGTCGGCTCTTATTTTGCCTCATACCTGCCTTTCTACCAGGGGTTATTTCTTGCTCCGACTGTGGTCGCTTCGGCGCTCAAAGGCAATGTGCTTGCGGGCAAAGTATTTGCAAATCTCGGCTACGAGGTTTGTCCCGCTCCCGACCAAATGCCAAAAGATATAATAAGGTCAATCAAATTTAACACAAAAGAGGAGCTTATAAGCTTTTGCCAAAGCATACAGCACGCCTCGCCCGTAGACAGCCATGTAACGCCGTTCCCGTGGGATATGCCCGGCTATACGCATCAGGTAATTATGGCAGCGGGGAGCTTTATACAAGGCTCGTCCATCGAGCTTAGCGCCGACTCGCCGATTAAAGAGCCGTATATAGCGTATCTGCAGGGCGGGCTTACATACCAGCATTGCAAGCTGGCGATTGCCGAGGCCGCAGAAAAAATCCTGCAAAAACCGTAATTAAAACAAGCCGCATTTGAATTATAAAACGCATTTGTGAACCTTTAAAACCACTTATCGCGTAAAAATTCAAATTTCGACGATAAATTACATTTTTGTCGTTTTCGCGAGATTATTCGCGTTTTCCGCCCCTCTCTCAAGCTATCTATTCGCAAAACTGTAATTTTGCGAATAGATTAGTTTGTTTAAGTTTGAGCGCCGCCGCCCTGCTCTCCCCTACAGATTCATATTGATACCCGTAAATCAAAATCCAATAAATTATCTCTGTCGATCCGGTCGCGATCGGCGTATAATCCGGCAAGGCTCGCGCGTGTTATTTTGTCTGATTCGTATCTGCGCTACCGCCACAAATTCAAGGCTTGAATTATATTTGCCCTATCCTTTTAATTTAAGTATCTTCGTTTTCCGACTTGTCTTGACATCGGGGTTGAAATGAAATAAAATTGAAGCAATCGAACACAAGCGAAGGTACGGAATGGCGCGCAAAAGAAGCACCTATTACGAGGAATCAAACCGATTGAGATTTATGGAGCTAAGCGAGAAGCTTACAAGGCTTCCCGTGTTTTGCCGCGAATTTTTTATCGGTATCGAGCCCCGCACTTCGGTGCTTACCAGGCTTAATTACGCCAGGGATTTGGAGATATTTTTTGATTTTTTGCAAAAAAACATCCCCGGATTTGAATATCTGGATGTCAGCGAACTTACGCTAACCGATTTGGAGAAGATTAAAGCGGCCGATATAGAGTATTTTTTGAGCTATCTAAACTATTACGAGTACAAAGGCGTTAAATATTCCAACGGCGAGCGGGCAAAAGCCCGCAAATTAAGCGCTGTAAGGTGCTTATTGAAGTATTTCTACAATAAAGATAAGCTCTCCAAAAATGTTGCTTCCAAAGTCGGGACGCCCAAGTTGCACGAAAAAGAAATAATACGGCTTAATGATAACGAGGTAAATGCCCTCTTAAACATAGCCGAAAGCGAGGAAAAATTCGATTCCGATCGGCAAAACATATATAACCTTAATACCAGAGATCGCGATATTGCCATACTTTCGCTGTTTTTGGGCACGGGCATAAGGGTAAGCGAATGCGTGGGGCTAAATGTATCCGATATAAACCTCGAGGAAAGAGCCTTTGTTGTAACGAGAAAAGGCGGAAACCGCGCAACGCTTTATTTTTCGCAAGATGTAGCCGAGGCGCTCGAAAACTACATAAAAGCGCGGGATAAAAAACTGTTTCAAGCCGGTATAACAGACGAGGACGCCCTATTCTTATCCTTACAAAATAAGCGCATAAGCGTGCGCGCCGTGCAGAAACTGGTTAAAAAATATACCGCCGCGGTAAATCCCATCAAGGAAGTATCTCCGCATAAATTAAGAAGCACTTACGGCACCGCTCTATACCGCCAGACCAAGGATATTTATGTTGTCGCGGAGGTTTTGGGCCATCGCGATGTAAATACCACAAAAAAGTATTACGCCGCCATCAGCGAGGATATAAAACGCGCCGCGTCCAACGCCGCGATATGGCGAAAAGACAAAGATGATAAATAGAGTATTATAAATTATACGACATATTATAATAAAAACCGCGTTGGCGCATAAATTAGAAAATTTGTTTGTATTCTGCGGCGATATATGCTATAATTTATACGATTAAGTCGTATTTCTTGCTTTAGTTGTCATAAATATCTATAATGGAGCAAATTCTATGACAAAGAATTCCGAACTCATGTACAAATTGGCCGAGATATTTACCTACATAGAGGAGACCGTAACCGAACGGCAGTATCCCCCTACCGTCAGGGAGATTCAGGAGAAGTTTGACATAAAATCCACTTCCAGCGTTGCCTATTATCTCAAAAAGCTGGAGGATTTGGGCTACATAAAGAGAAGCAAGCAAAAAAGCAGAGGGATAGAGCTTATAAGCGCCAAGCAGATCAAGCTTCGCGATATGGTACAGGTCCCCCTTGTCGGCTCCATTCCCGCAGGCGCGCCCAAGCTCGCGCTCGAAGATTACGAAGACACCTTTGCCCTGCCGAGAAGCCTGTTTAGCGCAAACGGCGAGCTGTTTATGCTTAAGGTTGAGGGCACCAGCATGATAGATGTAGGCATAAACGACGGCGATATAATTATCGTCAAAAGCCAGCAATCGGCCGAAAACGGGCAGATTGTCGCCGCCCTCGTCAATAACGAGTGCGCCACGGTTAAGAGGTTTTTCAAGGACGAAAAAGGCGTTAGGCTCCACCCCGAAAACAGCGCCATGAGCGATATTTATCCCGAGGAGCTCACGATTTTAGGGATAGTTGTAGGCCTTATCAGAACGGATATCAGATAGAGGTTGTTATGACAAACAGCGTAAACTTAGAGCTTATAAGAAGCCACGCGGATACCATTATCCTAAGAGTTTTGCAGGAAAAGGACAGATACGGCTACGAAATCCTCGACCTTATCAGCAGTTCGAGCGAAGGCAGGTTTTCCATTAAGCAGCCCACCCTATACAGTTGCCTCAAAAGGCTGGAAAAGCAAGGGTTTATCTCTTCTTATTACGGTGAGGAGACGCACGGCGGAAGGCGCAGATACTATAAGCTCACCGAAAAAGGAATTAAAACGCTCGAGCAAGACCAAAGGGAATGGGAGTTTTCCCGCTCTATTCTAGACAGGCTTCTTAGCAACAGGCAAGTCGACCTCAAATCCGAAGAGCCGCCCTTTGACGCGACAGGCATCAAGCCGCTTACAAAAAGGGTAAAGGTTTATCCCGAAAAGCCCTACCGCCCCGTTGTCATACCCGTGGCAATGACTTCTAAGCCTCATAAGGAAGCCGAAGGCAAAGAGGATAAAAAAGAACCCGAATTAAAAGAAAAGCAGGTTGCCGCCGAGGCCAAAGAAAAGCCCGCGGCTGCCGCAGCCGATAAAGATAAAGAAGAGCAGCGCCTTGCCGCGGCAAAGCTACTGCAGATCGGCGAGTTTGCCCCGCCCGCAAAATTGCTTATTGAACAGCAAATAACTGGACAGGAAAAGAAAGCCCCTGTGGAAGAAAAAGAACCCGGCGCCGCCGAAAAGCCCTACTACAAAACCGAAAATTATAAGGATGTTTTGGGCTCGCTGTTCCAAAAGCCGGCGCCGTCGGCCCCGGCGGCTCCCGAAGCGGCTACAGCGGCGGCAGTTATGCCCGATATCATAAAGACGGACGACCAGCCCGTCCGCTCACGCCAATTCTACGACCTTAAGCTATCTTTAGAATCCGAAGGCTACAAGCTTAAAAGCTACACCAAAGCAAACGCGGTTTCGCAGTATTATATGAACTATATCTACTCCAACCGCATAATAAGGGACACCTCGTTTTTAGTGTATCTTACCGTTATTATCGAACTTATAATAATGTACATCGGGCGGGAGATCTTTAGTTACGGGCTTAATGTCCTTATCCCTATGGGCGCGGCCGGGCTTATTATCCCTATCGCCGGGCTTATTATCTGGGCGCTTAACCCCACTAAACGCATAAAAGCAAGGTTTAATTTTTCGACGGCGCTGATTAACAGCGTAATTGCCTATATCTTTATTGTCGCCGTAACGACTATTATATATCTTGTCGCGCCGTCAATAGATATAGATTTTACCGACGGGCGGATGTATGTCCCCTATATTCTAGCCATAAACCTGCCCGTGTTTGTGCTTATTTATAACTTTTTGTATAAATCAAAGCATTATCATCTGAAGTAATACGAATATAATAAAACGCGCCTTTATCGAGGCGCGTTTTTTATTCCTGTATTCTTCCTTTTTTGGCGATTTCGCTTGCTATGGCGTCGCAGCGGTTGTTAAGTTCGTTGTCGGCGTGCCCTTCTACTTTTATAAATGTCACCTCGTGCTTTCGGGTGAGGTTAATAAGCTGCTCCCAAAGGTCGCGGTTTTTTACTTCCTCTTTGTCCTTGGTGCGCCATCCGTTCATTTGCCAGCCGTATATCCAGCCGTTTATAAACGGATTTATGCTGTAGCTGCTGTCGCTGTATAGCTTGACGATACAGGGCTCCTTAAGCGCCTTTAGCCCTTCTATAATCGCGGTAAGCTCCATGCGGTTGTTTGTAGTTTGGGGCTCGCCTCCCGATATAACCTTCTCGTGCCCTTTGTACAAAAGTATCGCGCACCATCCTCCGCTTCCGGGGTTGCCGCTGCAGGCCCCGTCGGTATAAATCTCGACAGTTTTCATAGCTTTTCGGATAGAAGCTTAGACTTGTCGCGGCACCTCTTTACGCCTTCCTTAATGATTTCGGGAAGCGACGATTGCCTGAAGAAGTCCACCGCCTCGATAGTTGTGCCGCCCTTGCTGCAAACCCTGTCTACAAGAATGTCGAGGGGTATCTCGTCCGCCGCGGCGAGTTTTGCCGCGCCTATAAGCGTTTGAAGGGCTA
Organism: Christensenella sp. UBA3944; assembly: GCA_002385605.1. Classification (GTDB taxonomy): domain Bacteria; phylum Bacillota; class Clostridia; order Christensenellales; family DTU072; genus Firm-09. The sequence goes on along the minus strand of DGDU01000004.1, from coordinate 34,314 downwards.
AAATCCTGCTTTCTTCGGGGGTAAGCCCGCCGTCCATGCCGCCTTTAATAAGGCCGTCGGCGAACATATATACATAGGCGGGGCCGCTGCCGCTTATGCTGGTTACGGCGTCGAATTTATCTTCCGAAATCTCGATAACCTTACCGCAGCAGGAAAATACGCCTTTTATAAAATCTGCGGTTACGGCGTCGACATTATAAAAACAAACAGCCGACATGCCTTCGCCTATCCTGCACGGCGTATTGGGCATAACCCTTACGATACCTATATCTTTACCAATCGCCCCTTTAAGTGTGGCTATCTTTACACCCGCCATTATGGAAACAACCGCAGAGCATTTATAATCCGTTACGCCGTCCAGAATCTCGCGGTAATATTGAGGTTTTACGCCCAAGAGGACTATTTCGCACTCTTCAAAGAGTTCACCCGCGCTTTTTGCGCCGTAAACGCCCTTTTGGGCATACGCCGCCACTTTGCCGCCGTCTATATCGTATACGGCAATATCTTCGGGTTTAACGCCCAATTTTCCGGCATTGATCAAAACATTGTCCAGTATCGCGCCTGCCATTACGCCTGCGCCCAAAAATCCCAATTTGAACGACATAATTACTCCCTTTATGGTTGACTATTGTATTTGTTTGTATTATAATTTTTAAGCGCGCCAAAATTAACGCTATAGGGGAGTGGCTCAACGGTAGAGCAGCGGTCTCCAAAACCGCCGGTTGCGTGTTCGAATCGCGTCTCCCCTGCCAAAACCCGAATCCGTTCGGGTTTTTTTATTTGATTCAATTATACACTTTATCGGCCGCATTCGCAAGCCAAAACCCCCGCCCGAATATTACGAAATTCTATTTGCATACTAATTCAGATGAAAAAGAAAACCCCCGCGAAAAAGGTTATAAGGATAATTTTTATTTCCGCCGGGGCGCTGATTCTTGTCGTCCTTTTGGCGGGAATTTCGGCGGCCTTTTTTATTACAAGCGGGGTTAATTTTGCAGAGGGAAGCCTCAACGAAAGCGGTGCGAACCTTGTTATATATGATTCCCGCGGCGAGCAACTGGATTACGCCTCGTCGGTGAATGTTTTTACGCCTTACGAGGAAATAAGCAGAAGCGTTGTCGATTCTTTTATCGCGGTCGAGGATAAGCGCTTTTATAAACACAAGGGATTGGATTATATAAGGCTTACCAAAGCGGTAATTAACAACGCCAGGGCCGGCTATTATAAGGAAGGCGGCTCTACAATAACCCAGCAGCTTGCAAAAAACGCCCTTTTGTCCAACGAAAAAACGATAACCCGCAAGCTGAAGGAAGCCAAGCTTGCCATGCAAATAGAAAAAAGGTATTCTAAAGAAGAAATCCTTACGATTTACCTCAACACGATATATTTCGGGCACGGCATTTACGGGATAACCGCCGCGGCAGAGCGGCTATTTGACAAAACCCCCTCCGAGATAACCCTGCCTGAGGCGGCAATGCTTACGGGCATAGTCCGAAACCCTAAGGCGTATTCTCCCCTCAACTCGCCCGAAAAAGCCAAAGAAAGAATGCAAATCGTGCTTAAAGTAATGCTAAACGAGGGATATATCTCCGAATCCGAATACGAAAAGGCTTTGGAATATGAATATATAAAGCCCGAAACCGAGCGCATAAATTACAGCTACCAAAACTCCTCCATCGAGGAGGCGGGGCGGTTGCTCGGCATTTCCGAAAAAGAGGTTTTGACAGGAAATTATAAAATTTATACTTACATGGACAAAACCGTCCAAAACCTTACCGAAATGGCGATATCGAGTGCTGAATTTATGCCCGAAAACCGCTGCGATTTCCTCGTTCTTGTCGCCGATAACGCTACGGGCGGGGTAACGGGATATGCCGCAAATTTCGAATACCCTTTGCATTCGCTAAGGCGTATGCCGGGCTCTACGATAAAGCCCGTTGTTGCTTATGCCCCCGCACTTGATTCGGGTTATGTTTCACCAGCCACCCCCATCCTGGACGAAAAAGCCGATTTCGGCGGGTATTCGCCCTCTAATTACGGCGACAGTTATTTGGGCTGGACTACCGTCAGGCGCGCGCTTGCGGCGTCCAGCAATGTTGTTAGCGTAAAGCTCGTGCATCAGCTGGGTGTGGATTATTGTTCATATTTTGCCAACAGCTTTGGTTTGCCTGTAGAAGGCGAGGGCTTAAGCTTAGCTTTGGGCGGGGTGAAAAACGGCGTAACGCCTTTAGAACTTACTTCGGCTTATATGGCTTTCGCGGGGGGCGGTACCCATCAGAATGCCGTGTTTATCAAAAAAATCGAGGATGGCGACGGTAAAATAATTTATTCTCATACACCGAACAAAAATCGGGTTGTTTCGGAGGAAACGGCGTATTTAATTACCGATATGCTTATAGACACCGCAAGGACAGGCACGGCAAAAAAACTTGCTTCCCTTCCTTTTCAGGTAGCCTCAAAAACGGGCACGGTGGGAGCGGGTGAAAATAACACCGACGCCTGGAATATGTCGTATACCACTAACAACACCGTTTGCGTGTGGTACGGGAGCCTGTCGAATAAGCCCGAAACCCTGCTTGCAAAAAACATAACGGGCGGCTCGTACCCTACTCTTGTAACAAAATATATCCATTCCAACCTGCCCGCGCCTTCGGATTTTACCGCTCCCGAGGGCATCGTACCTTTGGAAATAGACAGTTACGCAACTCAAATGGAGCACAGGCTGCTGGCCGCGGGCGAATATACGCCCAAGAAATACAGAATAACAGCTGTCTCTTA
>DGDU01000004.1:31122-31401 GCA_002385605.1 Christensenella sp. UBA3944 | reverse complement strand
GAATAACAGAGCTATATGACGCCAAAATGGGGCTTCCCGAAGTTTCGACATATTTCGACAGCGCCATTCCCAACGAAATCTCCAGCGAAATAACGGAAGGCTCAAAAATAGAGATAAAATTCAGCCTCAATCCAAATTTCAATTATACCTTATATAAACGGGACAAGAACGGGGAAACCCGACTTGCAAGCTATTCGGGGGCGGAAAACGGCAGCTATATAGACGAAGCGCCGGTTACCGGCATAAACTCGTACTATCTTGCCGTGACCGACGCTAACG
>DGDU01000004.1:7192-30952 GCA_002385605.1 Christensenella sp. UBA3944 | reverse complement strand
GTCTATGGCTTTTTGAATAAGCCCTTCGATGTCCAGGTTTTTCTCGAAACGGACGGCGTCCTCAATTTTGGGATGAATTATGGGATTTTTAGGCAAGAACACCGTGCAGCAATCTTCATAAGGCCTTATGCTTATGTCGAAGGTGCCTATCTTTTGGGCGATTTCTATAATTTCCTCTTTATCCGAACCGATAAGCGGGCGGAATACGGGCAAGGAAACTACCGAATTGGTGACATTTATGCTTTCGATGGTCTGGCTAGCCACCTGCCCGAGGCTTTCGCCCGTGATAAGCGCCCCGCATTTTTTCTCTTTTGCCAAACGCTCGGCGATGCGCATCATAAAGCGGCGCATAATAGTTATCATGTATTCCTTGGGGCAATGCTCGTGTATGGCGTACTGGATTTCGGTAAATGGCACGACATAAAGTTCGATATTAGGTATATACGGGCGCAGTCTGGCCGCAAGGTCAACAACCTTTTGCAGGGCAAGCTCGCTTGTATACGGGAAGCTGTGGTAATGCACGCAGGCAATATTTAAGCCTCTCTTTGCCATGAGGTACGCCGCGACAGGGCTGTCGATACCGCCCGACAGCAATAACATAGCCTTTCCCGAACATCCCGCGGGCAGCCCTTGCGCCCCGGGTATGCTTTCGAAAAAGATATACGAATATCCGTTTTCCCTGATGTCGACATTCAGTTCAAAGTCGTATTTGAAAAGGTCGACTTTCAGGCTCGGCGACCTTTTTAGCATTTCGCCCCCAATAATTGCGGCGACTTCCATCGATTTCAGAGTTATTTTCTTATCCGCTCTCTTAACCGTAACACGGAATTTGCCGCTCTTTGGCGAAACAGAAGCGGCGATCTCTCCTATTTCCTCCAGATTTGTCGGGGTTTTAACCGCGGGGCTTATGCTGTGTATGCCGAAAACCTTTGTAAGCCTGCTTATTACCTCGTTTTTGTCGGAGAGCGAAAAGCCCTCTATATAAAATCTGCTTTGCGACCTTACGAACTTACAATCGATCCCCTCAAGCGCCGCCTTGATGTTTTTTATTAGCAGGGACTCGAAATAGCGCTTGTTGTTGCCTTTAAGAAATATCTCCCCGTAACGGATAAGTATTGTATTAAACTCAGCTGCCATAGACGGATAACTCCTTGTATTTCGTAAAAAACGCTTTAATGAACTCGTCGGCTTCCTCAGGGGTGTTATATATTCCGAAGCTTATTCTCATAACGCCGTCGAGGTATTTATCCTTAAGCCCTATCGCCTCGGCGACCCTTTTGCTTGCCCTGGTGGACGAGCAGGCGCTTCCCGTGCCTATAAGAATGCCCAACCTCTCCAAAGCGTGCTGCATAACCTCGCCGCGCACCTTCGAGGACGAAAAAGTAAGAATATAATCTGACGAATCCGTTCCCGAAACAAACTTTATTTCTTCTATTTCCGAGAGCGCCGAAGCTATCTTGTTCTTAATAGTAGCGGCGTTCTCGGTTAGTTTTTTTCGGTTTTCGGCAAAATAAGCCGCCATTTCGGCAAAGGCAACGACAGCGCCCGTGTTTTCGGTGGACGAGCGCAAGCCGTTTTCCTGCCCTCCGCCGAAGATAATGGGGCTTATATTAAGGCCTTTGCGGATATATAGCGCCGCGACGCCTTTGGGCGCGTTAATTTTGTGCCCGCTTATCGAATATAAGTCGATGCCCGAATCGGTTAAATCGACCTCGATTTTGCCGAACGCCTGCACGCCGTCGCTATGGAAGATGACATCGGGATTTACCCTTTTCGCGGCTGCGCAAAGCGCTTTAATGTCGTTTATTCCGCCCGTTTCGTTGTTCGCATGGATAATCGATACAAGCGAGGTGTCTGGCGTCAATAGGCCGCAAAACGCCTCATAATCCACCTTTCCGCCGATATCCACGGGGCAGAGGCGGACATCGTAGCCCCTCTTCTTCAGCTCCATCGCGCTGTTATATATCGCGGCGTGCTCGGCAGCCGAAATTATTACCCTTGAGCCGTTGGGCTTTCGCGTGCCGAAAAGCGCCATATTGTCGCTTTCGGTGCCGCTTGAGGTAAACACCAATTTGCCTTCGGGAGCCCTGAGAGCTCTGAGAATGCGGGAGCGCGCCCTTTCGAGGTCATTTTTTACCGATATCCCCTCGGGATAAGCCGAACTCGGGTTAAAATACAGCTCGCTGGAATATTTGATTAATATTTCCGCCGCTTGCTCGCTGCAGCGGGTTGTGCTTGCGTTATCGAAATAAATCATTTATCTCTCTCGTTACTTGTTTTTCTTTTTAAGTATTGCCACGGTGACGCCCCTTCCGCCTTCGTCGAACCTACCGTCCCTTATGCTGTCAACAAGGGGGTTGATCCTTAGCCGCCTCTGGACGCTTTCCCTCAATTTCCCCGTGCCGAAGCCGTGAATGATTCTGACTTCGCTAAGCCCCGAAAGCGACGCTTTATCGATGTAAGCGTCGAGGTTTGCCCCAGCTTCCATAGTTGTCTGCCCGATGAGATTCAGTTCGGGCGAGAAACTTTCGGTCCTTAGAGGCGCGGCGGAAGGCTTAATAACGGGCGCCGGAGGCTTCTTTTCTTTCTTTTCGGGCTTGAGTTTGGTAAGGTCGTCGATTTTGAAATTGCTCGTGATGTTGCCCAGCTTTACGGAAGCAATTCCTTTGGCCGGATTCAAGGATACCACATCGCCTTCGACCTTAAGGGGTTTTACGAATACCCTGTCGCCCTCTGCGATTTCGCCCTCGGCCTCGTCGCCGAAGCCGGCGAACTCGTTTTCCTCGTCGATAATATACTTTGTTAGCGTTTTGCGGAGTTTTCTGGCTTCAAAGAGGTTTTGCTCCGAGGGGTCGTCCAGCAGCGCCTTTATGGCGTTTACTATCTCGTTGACCTCCTCCATAGCCTCCTCGACAAGCCGCTTTGTTTCCTTTTTTACATTGGCGTTGAGCTTCTCACGCTGGGCAAACAGCTTATCCTGCTCAATCCGGGCTTTTCTGAAAGTTTCTTCGGCTTCTTTAAGAAGCTCGGCGGTTCTTGCCTCGTTTTCGGCGGCTTTACGCCTCGACTCTTCCATAGCCCGCAGGACATTCTCGAATTCCATTTTGCCGAGGGAAATGCTTCCCTTTGCCCTTTCGGTGATTTCCCGCTTCAGCCCTAACTTTTCGGCTATCAGTATGGCGTTTGACGCGCTCGGCGTGCCTATCAGCAGCTTATATGTCGGCGAATATGTCGACGGGTCGAAGTCCATACCCGCGTTTTCCGCCCTTTCGGTGACAACGGCATACTCCTTAAGCTCGTTGTAATGCGTGGTTATAACCGCCCTGGCGCCGCTTTTTTTGATGTATTCCGAAATGCTTACGGCAAGCGCCGCGCCTTCGGTGGGGTCTGTGCCCGCGCCAAGCTCGTCCAAAAGCACAAGCGATTTGGATGTAAGGTTATCTATGATATTTTTAATGTTCGCGATGTGCGACGAAAAGGTCGAGAGGTTTTGCTCTATGCTTTGCTCGTCGCCGATATCGCAAAAGACATTGTCGAAAACCGAAAGCTCTGCCTCCAGGCAGGGCACAAACAGCCCGGACATAGCCATAACCTCAAATAGCCCTATCAGCTTTAAGGTAACCGTTTTGCCGCCCGTGTTGGGGCCTGTGATAAACAGCAAATCGAAATCGCCGCCCAGCCTGACATCGACGGGCACAACCCTGTCTTTGGCGATAAGCGGATGCCTGCCCTTTACGATATTTATATAGCCTTTATTATTTAGAATCGGTAATTTTGCCTTGGTTTCACGGGCGTAGCCCGCTTTGGCAAATATTACATCAAGCCTTATAAGCCTCACAAAGCTGTCCTGTAAAGTATCGCATCTTGCCGAAACCCTGAAGGTAAACTCGCGAAGAATCCTTTCTATTTCCCGCTCTTCCTCGATTACAAGGGCTTTGAGGTCGTTATTAAGCTCTACAATGGCAAAAGGCTCGATATAAAATGTCTGTCCCGAGGCGCTTTGGTCGTGAATCAAGCCGGGAATAGACGAACGGTACTCTGCCTTAACGGGTATGACATACCTGTCGCCCCTGACGGTTATTATGTTGTCCTGAAGATATTTGGAATAGGCGGGAAGCGAAATATAGCTGTTGAGCTTTGCCCTTATTTCCTCGCCTTTTTTGCGTATTTTAGCGCGTATGGCCTTAAGTTCGGGCGAGGCGTTGTCGCTCATCTCGGTTTCGGAGAGAATCGAACGGTCGATGTCATCTTCAAGCGTTTTATCGGTAAAAATACCCTCCGAAATCGCCCTTATCCTGCCTATGTTGTCGTCGGGAACCTTTGCGATAGCGGATTTCACAAGCCTCGCGGCCTTAAGCATACGGTAAACCTTAAGAAGCTCTCCCATCGTGAGAACGGACAAAACCGACGCTTTCTCCAGCTCGGCGCCGATATCGTCAAAATAAAACGATATGTTCGCGGCATGCTTGTATAAAATTCTGTCGGCCTCCTCCACCTGCGCGAGAAGCTCCCTTGCCGCCTCAAGATCATTGGTTGGTTTTATGGCAAGGATGGCCTCTTTTGCTGGCAAGGACGAGGCGTGAGCCGCCGCTGCCGAAAGTATTTTGGAGAATTCTAAGGTTTTTAAGGCTTTTTCCATTATCTGAGCTTAGCGTCCGCTTCTCTGGCCAGCGCGTTGAGGATATTTGCGATAAGCGCGTTGACATCCTCGTCCTTAAGCGTCTTTTCGGCGCTCTGGAATACCATATTTATGGCAACGCTCTTTTTGCCGCTCTCGACCTGTCCGCCGGTGTATACATCGAACACATACGAATCTATAAGCAGCGTCCCCGCGGTTTTTTCTATAATCTTTAAAAGTTTGCTTGCCTCTGTATCGAGAGAGCACACAACCGCGATATCACGCTCTACCATCGGGAACTTGGGCACCGTCCTGAACTGCCGGATAGGCCTTGCGTTCTCGACAAGATACTCGAAATCAACTTCGGCGATATAAACGCGCTTGTCAATATCGTAGTTAGCCGCCACGATGTCAGAAACCTCGCCGATATAACCTATTACCGAGCCGTTTACGGATATTTCGGCGCACCTTCCGAGATGGAGATAAGGCCTTGTGCCCCTCACGAATTCGGCTTCTATACGGAGTGCGGACAGCAAGTTTTCTAAAATAGACTTAATCGCATAATAATCGTCACCCAGAGAGCCAATTATAAGGGTGTTTTTCTCTATGGGATAATCGTTAAGCGGCAACTCTTTTGGTATATAGGTTTTAGCGACCTCAAACAGCCTGAGGGCTTTGTTCCCCCTAAGGTAATTTGTCGCTATTGTCTTAATCATGCTGTGCGCCATAGTCGTGCGCATAACGCTGAAGTCCTCTCCGAGGGGGTTATCCAGCCTGATGGCGTTTCTTAATTTATCTCCCTCGGGAAGGCAGAGGCTGTCGAAAGCCTTGGGGCTTATAAAAGAATAAGTTACTGTCTCGTGGCAGCCCTCGGCGAGAAGTATGTTTTTGATTTTTTCGGCGGTTTCCTGCTGTTTGGAGCGCCCGCCCACAACCATTTTGGCGTATTTCATAAGGGTGGGGGTGATGTGGGAATACCCGTAAATCCTTATTACTTCCTCGGCGATATCGTTCACGCCCACCATATCCTCGCGGTAAGGTGGTACTATCGATACGAATTTGTCGCCTTCCTTGCGGGTTTGGATTGTAAGAGCATTGAGAATGTGTAAAATTTCACTCTCGGGAACGCTTATACCGAGTATTTTTTCAATATCTGCGGACTTGAATTCTATGCGCTTTTCTTCGGGCTTGTTCGGGAAGCTGTCGGCTACGCCGCCAACTATTTCGCCCCAGCCGTATTGATGGATTAGCGCGAGCGCCCTGTTCATGCCTGCTTCCTGCGACCAGTAATCTATGCCCTTTTCGAAACGGGCGGAGGAGTCGGAGCGAAGATTAAGGCTTCTTGAGGTGCGCCTTACATTGTCGCGGGCAAACCTCGCGGATTCAAACACTATGGTGGAGGTGGTGTCCAGTACGGAAAAATCCCTGCCGCCCATTATGCCCGCTACCGCCATGCCGCGCTTTGTGTTGGCTATCACCAGGTTGTTTTCGTTAAGGGTGTATTCTTTTTCGTCCAGGCAGACGATTTTTTCGTCCTTTTCCGCCCTTCTTACAACAATTCGGCCGCCCTCTATCGCCTCTATGTCGAAGGCGTGCATGGGCTGCCCGATCTCGAACAGCACATAGTTGGTGATATCTACGATATTGTTTATAGGGCGCAGCCCTACCGCCCTTAGCCTTTGCTTTATAATCTCGGGCGAGGGGCAGATCTTTACATTCTTTACAACCTTGCCCATATATCTTGGGCAAAGGTCGGGGGCAAGGTTGTCAAGCCCGATATACGAGCTTATATCCTCTTTGTTTTCGGCATAACTAAGGTTAAGGGGCTTGAGGGGTTTGCCCGTAACCGCCGCTACTTCGCGCGCTATGCCGTATACGCTGTTGGCGTCGGTGCGGTTGGATGTAATGCCTACATCCAAAACTATCTCGTCCCTGCCGAGAATGACATTTACATCTGCGCCAACGGGAGTTTCGGGAGCGAAAACAAGAACGCCGTCTTGAGAAGCGCCGGGATAATCGTTATCGTCGGCGGCAATCTCTTCTCCGCCGCAAAGCATGCCGTAGGAGGCAACACCCCTGAGCTCGCCGCTCTTTATGTTAAGCCCTGTGGCAAGTCTGGCGCCGTCCGTCGCGACGGGCACGATGTCACCCTCTTTAATGTTGGTCGCGTTTGTTACAACCTGCAAAAGGTCGGATTTTCCTATATCCAGCTTGGCAACCTTAAGCCTGTCGGCGGCGGGGTGCTTTTCAAGCGAAACAACCTTAGCTGTTACGACGCCGCTGAATTTATCCGACAAATCTATAATCTGCTCTATCTCGAACCCGCAGGAAACCAGCTTATCCGCAAGCTCGGCGGGGGTCAAATCTATATCTACATATTCTTTCAGCCATTTGAGAGGTATAAGCATGCTAAACTCCTTATCTGAACTGTTTGAGGTAGCGGATGTCGTTGTCGAACAACAGGCGCATATCCGGTATGCCGTACTTTACCATTGCCGCCCTTTCGACGCCCATTCCGAAGGCAAAGCCCGAATACTTTGTGCTGTCTATGCCGCTGCACTCGAGCACGGCGGGATTTACGATGCCCGCGCCCAGAAGCTCCAGCCAGCCCGTGCCCTTGCAAAGCCTGCAGCCCTTGCCACCGCACATGGCGCAGGAAAGGTCTACCTCTACGCTGGGTTCGGTGAACGGGAAGTACGAGGGGCGAAGCCTTATCTTTGTTTCGGGCGAGAAGAATTTCTTGGCAAACTCGCCGAGAACGCCCATAAGGTCGCTTATGGTAAGATGCTCGTCGACTACAAGCCCTTCTATCTGATGGAACATCGGGCTGTGGGTGGCGTCGTCGTCGGGGCGATATACCTTGCCCGGGCAGAGAATGCGGATGGGCGGCTTTTGCTGCTCCATCACATGCGCCTGGACAGCCGAGGTTTGGGTGCGCAGAAGCATTTCGTCGCCGATATAGAAGGTGTCGGCGCTGTCGCGCGAGGGGTGATCCTCGGGGATGTTCAAAGCTGTGAAATTATAATATTTATGCTCGATTTCGGGGCCGTCCTTAACCTCGAACCCCATGCCGATAAAGATATTAACGATATCGTTTTTAACAATTGTTAAAGGGTGCAGCGCGCCGTAACCGGTTGCCCTCTTAGATAAGGTTACATCCAAGGTTTCGGCTTTTATGCGCTCTTCACGCTCTCTTTTGGCAAACTCGGCCTCAGCCCTTTCGAGAGCCGCCTCCAGTTCTGCCCTTACATCGTTCAATCTTTTGCCTACTATTGGCTTTTCGTCGGGCGGGACATTCTTAAGCTCTTTCAAAAGAAGGGTTAAAGCGCCGCTTTTCCCTAAAAACTTAACCTTTGCTTCGCCTATATCGCGGGCGCACTTAGCCCACTCGATAGCGGACTTGCACCCATCGATAATCTGTCGGATTTTGTCGTCAAGCATTATTGATTCTCCGAAAAACTGTCTTTATAATGCAACAATTATAGCATTTACGGAAATTATTGGCAAGCCAATGGAAAGTATAAATATAACCTGAACATATTAATAAATAAACAAATTATAAGTCAGAAAATCAAGGCATAAGGTCAAAGACATTTTCGGATATCGAGCTGCCCTCCAGCGTGTTTATGTAAGTGCCGGGGATTCTGCCTAAAATTATATCCTCAGCTAAAATTATATCTTTTACGATTTTGCAGTCCTTTGCCTTAAGAGGCACGATAATTCTTACATCGGCGGTCACCCTTAAAATAAGCCTGTGGATTGTTTGGTTAATGCCCTGGGCGTAATAATAAGATTCTATCGTCGTTACGGCATTGCCAATAGGTATGATATTTATGGTAAGGACGGGGCCGTTATCCGCAAGCAGCGAGCTTCCCGTAAAAGCGCCCAGATGAAGATCTATCTTTTGGTTTTCCAGCTTATTTAACTCTTCCTGAAGCTCGATTCGCGCGAGGGCAATAAGCTGGTTGATACTTGCCGTGTTAGCCTTTACAAGCACGATTTCGCCCTCTCCGTTGCGCTCGTAGGTGTAAAAATCGTCATAGAATGCCCTTAGCGCCATTATATTTTTAGCCGCTTCGTTTACGGCGTTCGTGACATAATTGTCGGATTGGATTTCGCAAAGCTCAATTATAAGCGGATACGAAACTTTATTCAAAAACAAAACAACTGAAAGCGCAAGGCAAATTACCATTACCCATAGAAACAGCTTTTTAAGTTTTTTCCTGGTGATAACGGAAACATGCATACAATAATATATGCACAAAAATAAATATGTTTCGGAAATCTACACTTTAGCCTTTTTCGCGAGTATCTCGTTATAGATTCTCTTCATTTCGATTGCGTCGTCGGCCTGCGTGCCGTCGGATTCGCACACGATATACGGCGAAAACCCGTATCCGGCAAGCACTTCGGCAAGAGGGGTAAAATCGGGCCCGTACTTTGTGTCCTCAAAAGTCAGGTGGTTAAGCTCGCCTTTGGGGCCGTAGGCAATCTTGCTGAAATGTATGTGCATATTTTCAACTTTCTTGTAAGGCAGTTTATCGAGCATTTTTAGAATTATAGTATTATAGTTTTCGGCGTATTTTAGAATACCTTGCTCTCTGGCATTGATGTGGCCGAAGTCTATGCAGGGGTAAAAGCATTCGGAAAGCCCGCACAGCTCTATTACCTCGTCCACTGTGCCTATCTGCCCCAGCTTGCCCATTGTTTCTATGCAGATCATAAATCTGTCTTCGTAGCCCTGCTCTTTCAGGCGGTTGGCGAGAGCCACAAAGTTTTGTTTGGTGAGAGCGAAGGCTTCCTCTCTTGTCATCTTGCCCTGGCTCGCGGGATGCACGACAACCCTGGTGCCGCCAAACTGCTCGCATTTTCTTATGCTTTGCGTTACATAGCCTATCGACTTTTCTATCATGGACGGGTCGGGATTGGCGAAATTTATAAAATACGGGGCATGGACGGTAAGCTCGACGCCGAATTCGGCGAATTTTTGCCCTATCGCAGTGGCTGTCGCTGCCGGAAGGGTTACGCCACGCCCGAAGGAATATTCAAAGATATCTATACCCCTTACAGCGCACCACTCGGCAGCCTGAATAGTGCTGGTATAGCCTTCCTCAAAAAACTTGTTAGAGTTGCCCGCCACTCCGAATTTAATCACGGCTCGCCTCCAATTTATCTTTTTCTATTTGTTCCTTAAGCGCCTCGGGGCTGGGGAATTTACGAATGCCCCTTATTCGCCTTACAAAGTTTATTACAATGTCTTTGCCGTATATATTGCCCTCGAAGTTCATTATGAGGGTTTCTATTGTCGGTTTTTCTATATCGAAAGTGGGCTGCCCTCCGACATTAGTCAAAGAGGCATACGCCTTTCCCTCAACTTCGGTGATTGTCTTATACACGCCGAACGCCGGCAGCAGTTTCTGCTTAAGAATCCCGAGGTTTGCCGTGGGATAGCCGAATTTTCTGCCGTCCCCCCTGCCGCGCACAACTTTTCCTGCGCAAAAATACATCCTTCCGAGCAGCTCATTGGCGCATTCGATATCGCCTTCCGCAAGCATTTTGCGTATTTCGGTAGAGGATACCTTATGATCTCCCGACATCACGGTATCGGTAACTTTAAGAAGAATACCCCTTGCTTCGCACATTTTGGCAAGCTCTTCGGCGCCCCAGGCGGCGTTTTTTCCGAATCGGTAGTCCCTGCCGCACACAAAAGCTGCAGGCTCGCCGCAGGCAACCATTTCCTCAAAAAATTCCTCGCCGCTTTGCGAAAACCTATCGACTGAGGATTCAATAACCTTTACGCAGCCCACTCCCATTTCGGAAAGCAGCCTTTTGCGCTCGTCAAGAGTAAATATCTCTTTCTCGGCGCCGTTTGTAAGCAAATCCAGAAAGTAATCGTCGAAGGTGCAGACGCAAACCTTTGCGCCCGTTTCTTCAGCCAAAGCCTTCGCTTCGGAAATAAGCTTTCGGTGCCCCTTATGCAAACTGTCAAAAAAGCCTAAAGCGATTACCCTTTTCATCATATCAGCCTCGTTTTTATATTCAGTCCGCCTTTGGCGTCGGAACAAGCAATTCCGATTAGTTCCCCGCCTATATACAAAGCAAAATCTTTGTTCGGCATACCTTTTGCAGTTACTCTCACGCCGTTTAGCGCCTTTGCGGCAAGGCTGCCGTCAAGATGATACGCCGGGAAGGTTTCTTTAACGACCTTTTCGAGAGGGACAATTTTATCTTTTATAGCGCCTTCGGCAAGCTCATTAAGTGTGTAAGCAGATTCTATCGAAAACGGGCCGCTTTGCAGCCTTTTCAGGTAGCGCATATACGCGAGGCTTCCGAGCGAAAGCCCCAGGTCGCGGGCTATGCTTCTTATATAAGTCCCTCCGCCGCACTCAATCCTGAAAGAATAAACGCCACCGCAGAGGCTCTCCAGTAATTTGATATTATATATATCTACATCCCTTGCTTTAAGATAAAAATCCTTACCTGTCCTGGCGAGCTCGTAAGCCCTTTGCCCATTAACCTGAATTGCCGAATACTCGGGCGGGATCTGGCTTATCCTGCCTGCAAAAGACGGTAAAGCGGCTTCAATCGCTGCAAAATCGGGAATTTTGTCACAAATATCGGTAATTTTGCCCGATTCGTCCAGCGTGTCCGTCGTCTTTCCGAAAACAAATTCGGTGTAATAAACCTTCTTTTTGTCCAGAAAATAATTAAAAAGCCTTGTAGCCCTGCCCAAAGCTACGGGCAGAACGCCCTCGGCGTCGGGATCTAAGGTGCCAAGGTGCCCTATTTTGCCGTGGTCTGCGCCGCTACTTTTTAGCAGATTATTCAGCTTCGCAACGGCTTTGGCCGACGACATCCCTTTGGTTTTGTTGAGGTTGATAAACCCGTTAAGCATTCAGTACATTACCCGCCATCTCTAACAGTTTGGCTATTGTAGTCTGAAAATCGGCGTGAATGCGGCAGCCGCTTGCGTTAAAGTGCCCGCCCCCGCCGAAATACGCGGCGCAGGCGCTGGCGTCGATGCCGTCTTTGGTGCGGATACCGACTTTATAGGCGTTTTCGTCCATTTCGGAAACGGCAATGGCTATTTTTACTTCGTCTATATTGATAATCTCGTTAACGATGCCTTCGGTATCTTCAATAGATGTGTCCGTCTGGTCGAAATCATCACGCCTGAACCATATCAGCCCAACCCTGTTGTCGTAATAAAACTCGGCGCGGGACAAAATCCTGTTGGTGAGGTTAAATACGCTAAGCTTGGTTTCTTTAATGAGCTTGCGGTTAAGGGTATAAATATCTATGCCGTAAGCGGCAAGCTCGGCGGCAATCTTCATGGTTTCGGCAGTCGTAGCCGAAAAGCTGAAGCCGCCCGAATCAGTCAGAAGCCCCGCGTAAAGCAAAGTGGCAATATCTTTGTCTATAAGGTTTTTGTCAAATTCTTTAAATAATTTATAAAGAATCTGCGTGGTGGACGCCGCCTTGGGCTCCAGAATGGTAGCCTCGACAAACGGGGTATTGCTTATATGATGGTCTATGCAGATGTGGTCGGCGCACTTTTGAAATTTTTTGTAATTGTTTGGCCCCAGCCTTCCTGGCGTGGCGCAATCCACGGCTATCCCGAGGTCGTATGTCTTGAACTGCTCGGCGTTAATTACCTCGACATGGGGCAAAAACAAGAGGTTGTCCCTGATCTTGTTGCCCTCTTCGACAAAACAATGTACGCTCTTGCCCGCTTTTGTGAGGTAAGCGTAAACCGCAAGCGTCGAGGATACGCAATCGCCGTCGGGGCTTATGTGCATAAACACCGCAATAGATTGCGCCGAATGCAGTTTCTTAATTACGGTTTCGTACATTCTACTGTTCATCCTTTTTTGAGGCGTTTATATCCCGGAGTATTTTTTCGATTTTTTGCCCGTACTCGAAGCTTTCGTCCAGGGCGAAGGTTAGCTCGGGTACCGTGCGGGCGCGGATTCTCGCCGAAAGCTCGCTCCTCAAAAACCCCGCCATAGACTGCAACAGCTTTAGGGCGGACTTTTTGTCCTCCGCCATAATCGAAACAAAAACTTTGGCGTATTTTAAATCCTTCGTGGTTTTTACGCCCGTAACCGTGATCATTGCGTCGGCTATCCGCGGGTCTTTTACCTCGTAAGCTATAAGCAGCGAAAGCTCGCGGGCTATTTCGGAGTCGATTCGCTCTACTTTAACGCTTCTCATTCAATCCTCCGTTATACCTGTACAAGGTTAAAGGATTCGATTATATCGCCTTCTTTGATATCGTTATAATTCTCGAGCCCGATACCGCACTCGAAGCCCGCGGCGACTTCCTTTACATCGTCTTTGAACCTCTTGAGCGAAGATATCGCAGTTTCGGCGACTACTATATTGTCGCGGATAAGCCTTACCTTGGCGTTGCGTACGATTTTGCCGTCCTTAACGAGGCAGCCAGCGATGGTGCCTATGCCGCTGATCTTAAAGGTAGCGCGCACTTCGGCCTTGCCGAGGTACTGCTCGCGGAACTTGGGCGCGAGCAAGCCTTTAATGGCTCCGCTGATATCATCGATGGCGTCATAAATAACCCTGTATATCTTGATATCTATGTTATTCTTTTCGGCGAGGGTCTTGGCGTTGCTGTCGGGGCGCACATTGAAGCCGATAATTATCGAGCCCGTGGTGTCGGCGAGCATAACATCCGACTCGTTAATGGCGCCCGCTACGGCGTGAACGACATTGACCTTGACTTCGCCATTAGAGAGCTTTGTGAGGGCGTCCCTTAAAGCCTCGACAGAGCCCTGAACATCGGCCTTGATGATAAGGTTGAGGTTCTTAAGCTTGCCTTCGGCGATAATCTTGGAAACATCCTCAAGCGAGATCTTCGCCGAGCTTTCTTTTTGCGCTTTAATTTTGGCAAGCCTTTCCTCGGCAACCTGCTTCATGAGCCTTTCGTCGCTTACAACCATAAGCTGGTCGCCCGCGTCCGGGACTTCCTGAAGGCCGAGAATAGACACAGGCATGGAGGGGCCCGCCTTGTTGACGGAGCGGCCTTTATCATCCTGCATAGCCCTTATCTTGCCCACTACTGTGCCGGCAACCACAAAATCGGACACTTTAAGCGTACCGTTTTGAACAATGACGGTTGCCATCGGGCCTTTGCCCTTGTCGAGCTTTGCCTCGATAATCGTGCCTTTAGCGGGCCTGTCGGGGTTGGCTTTTAGTTCCATTACCTCGGCGGCGATAAGCACGGTATCAAGAAGGGTATTCAGCCCCATACCCGTCTTGGCGGAAACCTTAACGACAGGCACATTGCCGCCCCAATCCTCGGGCACAAGCCCGTGCTCGGTAAGCTGGGTAAGCACCCTGTCGGGGTCGGCGGTGGGCTTATCCATTTTGTTAACCGCGACTATTATTGATACATTTGCCGCTTTGGCGTGGTTTATGGCCTCTATGGTCTGGGGCATTATGCCGTCGTCGGCTGCCACAACGATAATAACTATGTCGGTTACATTGGCGCCTCTCGAGCGCATCGCCGTGAACGCCGCGTGACCGGGGGTGTCCAGGAATGTAATGGGAGAGCCGTTTATGGTAACGGTGTAGGCGCCTATGTGCTGGGTTATGCCGCCTGCCTCTCCCCCGGCGACATTGGTTTTGCGGATGGCGTCTAGAATAGATGTCTTGCCGTGGTCGACATGGCCCATTACAGTGACGATGGGCGGGCGGGGCTTGAGAAGCGCGGGATCGTCCTGGTCGTCGTGCTCGTGCAGGGCGATCAGCTTCTCCTCGGATGTTTCCGTCCTCTGAAGCTCGAGGGTTACCCCGAGTTCGGAGGCAACAAGCTCTGCCGTTTCGAAGTCGATCCTGTCGTTTATAGTTTTTATGATGCCCAAAAGGAACAATTTTTTGATGATTTCGGCGCTGGTTCTGCCGATTTTTTCGCTGAGTTCCTTAATGGTTATATTGTCGGTGGTTATTATGGCGTGATCGATAACCGCCTGGGGTTGGGGAGTGAAAGCCTGCTTCTTCTTTTCGCTTACCTTACGGGTGCGGACGCGGGTGGTCTCAAGCCCTTCCTCGTCGTAGGCAAGAATGATCGGCTGTTGCTCGACCGCCTTTTTGCTGAGTTTTTTCTTGCTTACGCCCTTCTTCTCATCAATATTAGCCGATGCATAGGGTTTTTCGGTGCCCTTCTTCTTTGCCCAGCCCACGGTCGTTGGTACGGGAGGCGCGATTATGGGCTTGGCCGAAAGCCCCGGCCTTGCGCCATATTGCGGGCGCGTTCCTGCGGGCCCCTGCTGGTTGGGCCTGGGCGCTCCGCCTCTGGGCGCGGCATCCCTTCCTTTATTGCGGCCTTTGTTTTCTTCAACCGGCGGGACATATATGCGGATAACCGGCTTTTCGATAACCGGCTTCTTGGGCTTGGCGAATACCGCCTGCCTTATCTTTTCTTCTATCTCCTGCCTGTCGGCCTTCTTTTCCTCTGCCTTTTCGGGCGCGGGCTGCTGCGCGGCGGGTTCTTCTTTAACCGGCGGCGCTGCTTCGGCGGCGGGCGCTTCCTGTACGGGTTCTTCTATCACAGCGGGTTCGGCGGCCTTTGGCTCCTCGGGTATAAGCGGAAGCTCTATCGCCTTGCGGATGGCCTCATCGGTTTCTTTAAGCTGCCTTTCCTTTTCCTGCTGCTGGCGCGCCCTCTCGTTCTGCCGCTCCAGCCTCTCCTGTATTTCCTGCTTTATGGCTTCCTTTTTGGCCTCAAGCCTTTTTGCGAGCTCCTCAAGCTTCCTTCTTTGCGCAAGAAGGGCATTTTGGATAATGGGTAAATGCTCGGACTCGAAAGCGCCGATATTCTTAATGTTGCTTAGAGTGTTGTCTTGCTTCCTCGCGTCACTCATTCTGTTCACTATTCTCCTTCGAAACTGTGTCTATAACATCCAGTATTGCTTTTGCCAGGTTTGGCTCTTTGACGCCTATCGCTTTGCAGGAGGGCTTGGCAATCAACTCTCCCACCCCTTCTATCATTATAAGCCGTATGCCCAGGTAATTGCAACGGTTGCCCACCTTCTTTAACGCATTTGGCGAAAGCGAGGGGTCGGCGATTACCACCAGCGGCTTGGATTCGCATATATTGTCGGCGCCCAGCACGGCTTTGCCCGCCCTAAGAGACAGCCCGAGATACGATGCGATTTTAGTTTTCAAAAAACTCCTTGAGCCGCTCATACACTTCCTCTCCTACATTGGTTTTGAAAGCCCTGTTCGCGGCTTTTTTCTTTATGAACACGCTCCCGCAGCCCTCTTTGCATACATAGCACCCTCTGCCCGAAGCCTTACCCGTGGGATCCGGCATAATTTCGCCGTCTTTGGTTTTGACAATCCTTATAAGGTCGGATTTAGGCAGGTTCTTGCGGCATACGACGCATGTCCGCATTGGGATCCATTTGTTCATTGATGGCTCTCTCCGGATTCCTTAAGCTGTCTTGCGGTTTCGGCCTGTCCGTCCTCTCCGTCGCTGGCTTCAAGCTCTGCCATAACCTCGCTGTAAGGCTTTACATCTATGCGGTAGCCCGTAAGCTTTGCGGCAAGCCTGGCGTTTTGCCCGTTTTTGCCTATGGCCAGCGAAAGCTTATCGTCGGGAACGACGACTTTTGCGTATTTTTCGGCCTCATTGAGCTGCACCATAAGAACCTTAGCGGGGCTTAGCGCTCTCGCGATATATTCGGAGGGGTCGTTGCTGTATTGTATAATGTCCACCTTCTCACCGTTAAGCTCGGCAACGATGGCGTTAACACGGGCGCCCTTGGCGCCTATGCACGATCCGATGGCGTCCAGGTTGGGGTCTTCGCTGTATACGGCCATCTTGGTGCGGTAGCCCGCTTCGCGGACGATATTCTTTATCTTTACGAGGTTGGAGCGGATTTCGGGCACTTCGATCTCGAACAGCTTGCGCACATAGCCGGGGCTGGACCTGCTGACAATAACCCTGCTGCCTCTTAGGTCGCTCTTAACCTTTTTGACATACACCTTAATTTTGTCGTTTACCTTAAGCTTTTCGCCCTGAACCTGATCCGTCGTGCCGAGAACACCCTCGATCTGGCTTCCGATAATTTCGACATAAACGCTGCCGGCGTCTATCCTGCGCACGATGGCCTGCATTAGTTCGCCTTCTTTGTCCGCCATCTCGTTCTGGGCCTGCTCTCTCTTGGCCTCGTTTATGCGCTGCATAATAACCTGCTTTGCGGTCTGGGCGGCAATTCTGGAAAGCGACTTGGGAGTCACATCCTCGCCGATAAGATCACCAATCTTGGCGTCGGGCTTAATATCCCTTGCTTCCTCGAGCGAAATCTCGTTTTCCTCCTGAGGCTCTCCCTCGACCACCTTTTGGTAGGCGTAGAACTTGATGGTTGCCTTTTCGGGGTTGAGCTTTACCGCGATAGAGCGGTTTTCGCCCGTTTCCTTCTTAAAGGCGGTGGCAAGCCCTGCCTCCAGCGACGACATAAGCAGCTCTTTATCGAGCTTCATCTCTTTTTCCATCTGGTCGAGAGCAAGGAAAAATTCTTTGTTTATCATGATTGAAAGTTCCTCCGAAATGGTATGGTTTCTATATTTAATTTATTTTTTTGAAGCTTATATGGGGTTTGAGGGTTTTTATATCCTCTCTTTTTATCGTCTGGCGGGCGCCTTTAATGTTGAAGGTCGCGCTTTCGTCGTCGTAAGACTCGAGAGTGCCCACTATCTTTTTCTTTTTGCTTATGCCTGGCTTAAAAGTAAGCTCCAGCTCTTCGCCCAGGTTTCTTTCGTAATCCTTATTTGTTATTATAGGCCTGTCCAGCCCGGGCGAGGATATATTAAGCACATAGCTTGCGCCGTTTGTAATATCCTCGGCTTCGAGGGGACCGTCCAAAGCGTTGTTTACCCTCTCGCAGTCCTCAAGCGTTATCCCGCCTTTTTTATAAATGTAGACGGTGATGTTGTCCGCCTTGTTGGCGTACTTGCACTCTACCTCAACCACCTCGTAGCCTAAAGCCTCGACGATGGGTACTATGAGCTGTTCTGCCCTTTCTTTTACTTTTACATAATCCATAACGCACCCCTAAATAAGTAGAGAGCGGCGTCTGCCACTCTCAAACCAGCAAGTCTATGAGGCATTCCGAACAGAAATCTGCCAAGAAATACCTGTTCGTAGTTATATATTAACATATAGATGTTTCTTATGCAAGACTTTTATAACATTTCCCGCGGAAAATAACAAAAACAATAACTTTTCGCCCAAAAATTCACTAATGAATGGCTTATTTTGCCCCGTTTCTTAGTTTATTAAGCACTTCTCTAAAATATTCCGGAAGCTCTGCCTCAAAAACCATCCTTTCCCCCGTCGATGGGTGAGTAAATTCCAGCTTGAAAGCATGCAGAAGCTGCCCTTTAAGCCCGAATTTGTTAGAGCCCCCGTAAACGGGGTCGCCCACAACGGGATGATGGATACTTAAGCCGTGAACTCTTATCTGATGCGTGCGCCCCGTAAAAAGCTCGAACTCGACAAGAGTGTATTTCCCAAACCGCTCCAGAACTTTATACGCGGTTTTCGCGGGCCTTCCGTCGGCAACAACCGCCATTTTCTTTCTGTCCGTCTTAGACCGTCCTATCGGCTTATCTATAATTCCCGAATCCTCTTTGATATTTCCGTCCACCAGCGCTATGTAATGGCGTTTTGCCGTCTTTTCGGCAATCTGCTTTGCCAGGCTGTTGTGCGCGGCATCGTTTTTGGCTATAACGATAAGCCCCGATGTGTCCTTATCCAGCCTGTGCACTATCCCCGGCCTTATAACGCCGTTTATGGTGGATAAATCTTTAATATGATACAAAAGGGCGTTTACCAAAGTCCCCGAGGGCGAGCCAGCCGCGGGATGGGTAACCATGCCCTGCTCTTTATTTATTACCGCTAAATCGGCGTCCTGATAAACTATATTAACAGGTATATCCTGAGGGAAGGCGTCAAGCTCCACGGGTTCCCCCGCCTCTACCTCTATACGCTCGCCTCCCTTAACGAGATACGAAGCCCTGGCGACGGGCTTGCCGTCGACAATGACTCCGCCTTCCTCTATGATATTTTTAGCCCTCGAGCGTGAGATATTCCCGGCCTCGGCGGCAATAAACACATCCAGCCTCTGCCCGACATCCTCAGAATCGGCAAAAAATATTACTTTCACGGCGTTTCTTCCTTTTTAGCTTTCTTTTTGTCCTCGGGCATATAATAAAAGAGGATAAAAATCAAAATAAAGATAACGCCCACGGTAAGCGCCGAATCGGCAAGATTAAATACGGCAAAATCTATAAGCTCAAAATATACAAAATCCCTTACATATCCCAGCGTAAGCCTGTCGACAAGGTTTCCTATACCGCCCGCGATAATCATGACAAGTCCGCTTCTTAAAAAGAAATTTCTGTTTTTTATCGTGAAAACCTGCAATACCGACACTATTACGACGGTAATTATGGATATGATAGCCAAAGCGGTTGTCGAATCCTGAAATATCCCGAACGAAGCGCCAGTGTTTTCAACAGGAGTCAATACAAGAACTTTCTTTATAATAATATAATCCCTGCCCGTATCTTTAAGAGGCTGATAGACAAACTCCTTTGTCAGAAGGTCGGCGGCTATAACAAGCCCGATAAAAAAAAGCTCGACGCCCAATAAAATCAAAAAGCGCCCGGGCGTCAGACCCTCAAATAATTTCTTTATTCGATTGGGAATAGATTTAATATAATTCTTTAGTTTGTCCGCCATATTCATATCATAGATTATACAATAAACCAAAAAATAAATGCAACAATAAATAAAAACAC
This sequence comes from Christensenella sp. UBA3944, assembly GCA_002385605.1. GTDB lineage: Bacteria > Bacillota > Clostridia > Christensenellales > DTU072 > Firm-09. Next base: position 11,508 of record DGDU01000004.1, on the reverse strand, counting down.
GCTAACTATCAAGCGTGCTTACAATTTCGACGCCTTTGGGCGTCATCACATACATTTTGTTGTCTACCCTGTCCATGCTTCCGTCCAGAGCGTAAACGGCCCCGCTCAAAAAATCAAGCATTCTCTGCGCGAGATTACCCTCGGTTTCCGAAAAGTCTATTATAACGCCCTGCCCGTTTTTTAATCTATCTATCAATTTTTGAATCTCGCCGAAAGTTTTGGGCTTGGTAATCGTAATATTTTTATTGATAACAGGCTCGGGCTTTTTCTTTTTGGACATAAACTCGTCGTAGCTGGTAAGCCCGCTTTTTTTGGGTTTTTTATCGGGGATTTCTCCGTTTTTTAACACATTGATGAACGACACTATTCTAAAATCACTCCTAATTTAGAATACTCTACTGTTCATCTGTAAATATATTCGGCTATTTTCAGTCGAAAAGCACCCTGCCCGGCCTTATTAGGTTTGAGCCGCACTCTATCGCGAGTTCAAAGTCGCCGCTCATACCCATCGAAAGAATATCGACGCACGGCAAATCGGATTTCAGCCTTTCGTAAACCTCTCTTACGCCCATAAACAGCTTCTTAAGCGTTTGCGTTTCGGCTTCTCTTGGCGCCACAGCCATAACCCCTCTTAATCTCAAATTGGGGTAGCGCTCAAGCGATTTGGCAAAGGGCTCGACTTCGCTTATAAGCAGCCCGCCTTTAGCTTCCTCGGCGCCGCTGTTTATTTCGATAAGGACATCCTGCACGATGTTATTTTTATTTGCCAGCCTGTCTATCTCGGCGGCAAGGCTGTCGCGGTCTACGCTATGTATGAGGCGCACCTTGCCGATAAGGTATTTTACCTTGTTTGTCTGAAGCTGCCCGATAAAGTCCCACTTTAGTTCGGGGGTATATTTGGACAAAAATTCCTGCGCCCTGTTTTCGCCGAAAGCCGAAATCCTTCCCGTGGCGTATAACTTTTTGAGGGTATCTATGTCCCTGGCCTTAGACGCCGCGACAATTTCGATCTCGTCGGGAGATTTGCCTGCTTTTGCGGCAGCTTCGTTTATTTTTCGAGTAATTAATTCGAGGTTAGCGAGAATCTTTTCCATAGCTTTATTGTAGCACAATAAAGTTATGGATAACAACCGTTAGGAATAATTTTCGGCGCAGTCGTCCGCCAGCTGAATTCGGTTTATGCTTATCTCGTACGCAACCCTGGTTTCGACTACATCCTCGCTTAAAACCTTCTGATATTCCCTGCTCTGGATACGGCCGTTTATGATGATCTTAGAGCCAACGGGCAAGGTCGAGGCGTAGCGGGCGTTTCTGCCCCAGGCTATGCAGGGTATGTAATCGGATTTGTTGTACGCCCTGTTTACGGCGACCAGAATATCGCAGATTTCGCGCTTAAAGGGCGTCGTGCGGAATATAGGATCTTTGCAAATATAGCCTATAAGCTCTATCATATTGGGGTTTTGGTCGGTGAGATCTTCCAAAATTTCTCTCACGAATACCGTGAGCATTAGCTTTGATTTGCCGTCCACCATCTTGTTGTAGCTTCGGAATTGCCCCGCAACCCCTATTTCGGCGCCTACCTCTATCGGGTAGCACCTCATAAGCCTTTCGGAAATGGTTATCGGTATGATGTCCACTTGTTCGCTCAGGCGGTTAACCTGAAGCATCGTCTCAAAAAATCCCTCGCCGTATACTTCGTGCGAAAAAATCGGATCTTTGATAACTTTACCGATTAAAGTTACAAAGTTGTTGTTCATGAGGTTTTCTGTCATCCCTATCATCTCCTCCTTTTGTTCTTTTATAAAGGCGCTGTTTTAGCTTTTAGGTATTTGTTTGCCGCCGGGATCGATTATGTAATTGTCCGCGTAAACAAGTTCGTCCAGCCTTACCGGCGTAAAACCTTTGTTTTTCAGACCCATAAGTATCATAGGCAGAGCCTCTACTATGTGGTCGGAATTGTTGTGGCAAAGTATAATCGAGCCTTCGGTTGCCTTGGCGTTTACCCTGTCGGCGATCTCTCCGGCCGACAGCCCTTTCCAGTCCAGGGTATCGACATCCCATTGAATAACCTGTATTCCGTTGGCCTCGGCGTAGGTAAGCAGTTTATTGTTATATTCTCCGAACGGAGCCCTGAAATATTTGGGTCGGTATCCCGTAATTGCTTCTATCTTGTTTGATGTTATGGATATTTCCTCGGCGATCTGCTTTTCGGACAGCTTGCTCATGTGAAGATGGTTGGTGCTGTGGTTGCCGATGAGATGCCCCCTGTCGTGAATCTCTTTTGCGACCTCGGGGTATTTGTCTATCCAGAAGCCAACAAGAAAAAATGTCCCCTTATATCCATATTTTTCGAGCTCATCCATTATCCGGCTTGTCTTATCCGCTCCCCAGGCGGCGTCGAAAGTAAGGGCTACCTTCTTTTCGGCCTTGTCTACGCAATATATCGGCACCATCTTGGCGTTTGCCGCTGCTACCGAAAGTTGGCTACCGATTAGCGCCGACAGGGCAGCTATTACGATTATTAATATCGCCGCTATGATAACGGATTTTTTCTTTACGACAACTATCATTACTTCCTCCATATTAGCCTGTCTTTACTGTCGAAAATTGATTGATTATGTATAATTACCCATAAATCGCTCGCATTTTCATTAAAATATATGCGGAGGTAAGTTTGATTATGTTATTGCTGTGATGTCGTAAAACTGCTTCAGGCCTCAATCCACTTGGCGTACAGCCTGAGGTCGGAAGTAACAAGTTCTGTAAATTTATACTCGTTTGCGAATGTGCCGTTGTCTGTATACCAACCTCCGAAGATATAACCTTGGCGCACGGGGTCTGCAGGCCTATCCGCCCTAGACCCGTCGTCATTTTTTACCTGCTGGGCGTTTACATAGCTTCCTCCGTTGCTCTCGAAGTACACAATCCAATTGGACGAGTTTTTAAGGTAAAAGCTCTCGGAATAAACCCTCCAAACAGTGTCGTTCCTGTATTGATTAAGCAGAGATATGCTTGTTTGCACGCTTATCGTCAGGCTGCCCTCTCCCTCGCCAACGGTAAATATCGGGGAAGGCGAGGCGGTTATCTTGTTTGCCGCGTGTATGTCTAACTCAAAGTTGTTTTGCCTGTTATGATATATCGAGCGGTATCCCGCCGTTTTCAGGTATTGGGTGTTCAGATATATGAGGTTGTCCGTGCCGTACAGCGCGTAATCTTCTAAAGTTTCGACAGAGCCGAGATATAGCTTTTCCAAAGCTGCGCCGTAGAAAGCATACGGGGCGACCGTGCGGCATTCGGTATGAATCGTGTAAGAAACAAACCCGCCTTGCATAGGCTTCGCCGAAGGCGCGAACCTTATAAGCTTGCGTCGCCGGTTGTTTTGCTTCTCATACAAGCCGTAGCCGTCCGTGTCGGTGGCGTATGCTGGATTATTCGCGACGATAAATCTCTGAAGCCCCAGGCAATCCAGCAGCGCGTCCTTCCCTATGCTTCTTACCTTGCTCAAATCCAATTCCGTTATGTTTATAAGCCCTTTGAAAGCTTCGGCAGCGAGTACGCTTACATTGCCAAGCCTTAGCTCTTGCAGGTTTGCGAGCTTCTCAAAAGCCCGTCTTCCTATCCTGGTTACCGCCTTTCCGCCTACATAGTCGGGGATGGCAAGGAAGTTTTGGCCAAGCGGAATATCGGCGTAAATTAGGCCTAAGCTACCGTCTGCTCGGGTATACAGCACAAGTCCGTTGTGCGCCGTAAGCCCGCTTAGGAGCATATAATAATCCTCGATTGTGTCTCCGCACGAGGTTATAAGCAGATACTCCCCGTACAGCCCGCCGGAATAGCTCAAGCCGCTTTTTGCCCTAAGATAATCGGCTATCTTTTGAGCGATATACGGCGATTTGGTTACATCGGAAAGCTTCAACGCAACGAAATCTGTATTGAACGCCCCTTCCAGCGCCTCTTCGACTATACCCGTAAAGCTTTGCAGCCCGCTCTTTTGCAGAAAGCCTTTTATGGCGTTAGGCGTATAGAAGTAACTGAGCTTTCCGCCGTTTTGCGCGTAAACAAGGCGGTTTTCCGTATAGAATTTTTCTAAATCCAATGTCCGCTCTTCGGGCGCAAACACAGCCGATATTACGACATCATGCTCGGGCATTGTAAAGGTTGTAGAAATTATAACGGCATTGCCGTTTCTCGTATAATAAAGATAATCCAGCCTGTAGCCTGCGGCAGGGATTGCCTTAATGTGAACAGCCCAGCCAGCTTTGGCTCTCGCTACATCCGACGAAAGGCTGCCGTTTGGCGAAGATTGGAAAGAAACC
>DGDU01000004.1:6508-6993 GCA_002385605.1 Christensenella sp. UBA3944 | reverse complement strand
GCGGGCATTGTAAAGGTTAAGCCATTAATCCGTTCGCCGTTTATATAAATCAGCGCGTTATCCGTCCTGTATTCGCCTACCGCGCCAACCGCGAGGCTAACCGTTTCGCCCTCGGCGGCAAAGTATTTATCGGGGTAGACATATCCGTTAGATATCCCCGAACATACGGTTATTTCGTATATCCTCTCAAATTCGGCGGTTACTGTTACTTTCTCTTCGGGCATAACGAAGTATTCGCCACAGGGCTCGCCGTTTGCCTTAAGGCTTCCCTCTTTAAGCCTATAACCGGGATCGGGATATACGGTTACAAACAAAACATCGTTTTTTGCCGCTTCTTGCTTTGAAACAGTTACGCTTCCGCCCGATGTATCCGCTATAGAAACGGCATAACACGGGCCGGCGTTGACGGCATCAGTCAATACAAACTCGGCGGTGACGGTTACATCCTCCGCGGGCATCACAAATATGTTGCCGACTATCGGTTG
>DGDU01000004.1:0-6178 GCA_002385605.1 Christensenella sp. UBA3944 | reverse complement strand
TTATGGTGTACGCTTTTTTCTCAAAGACGGCGGATACGACGGTATCCTCTGCGGGCATATAGAAGGTATTGCCGTACAGCGGCACCGAATTTACTACGAAATAAGATAATTCGTATCCCGTCCCCAGGCTGGCTGTAAGGGTCACCCTTTCGCCCTCGGAAAATCTGGTTTGGGTGGAATTGGTTACGCTTTCGCCGTTTATGTAAACGCTTCCCTGCGCGCCGCTCAAAGCCGTAATATTATACTTTACCTGATAATTAATGGGCGAAAATACCGCCTCAACGGTGGCCTCTCCCTCGGGCATAAGGAAGTATGGCTCGTCTAAACGCTTGCCGTTTACTGCTAAATAACTAAGATAATATCCCGGCTGAGGCTCAAAATCCACCCCGACATAATCGCCGCCTCTGGCGGTTGTCTTATCGGCATAGACCGAACCGCCAACCGAATGAACGACATTCACGGCATAATAAGTTTCGGAGATGGGAGCAAAAGTCGCCGTGATGATAACATTCTCGGCGGGCATAACAAAGCTGAAACCGTTTACGGTATGGGAGTTATATTTAAGCTCCGACACCTTATAGCCGTAATCGGGAATGGCTTGCAGGTTTACCGTCTGGCCCATCTTCGCGGTGGCCTTGTCGGCAAAAACTATGCCGTTAGAAGCGCCGATAATCAATATCGAAAAGTCGGCAAGCTCGATTTCAAATGTGATTATCACGGGAGCGGCGGGCATATTGAATTTATTATCGCTTATAAGCTCGCCGTTTGCCTTTAACGAGCCCGATTTTATCTGATAGCCCTCTTTGTTTATCTTGATTGAAATTGTAACCTGGTCGTTTTTTACCGCCCTTAATTTACTTAACCCGACATCGGCGTCATATTCGGTAAGCTCGCTACTGTCTATGCCCTCCGAAATAAGGTAAACCCTTAAGGACAGCCCAATCGCCTGTACGCTTATCGGGTGGGGATACAGATTGACATCCACCCATTTCGCGTAAAGGGTGGCGTTGGCGTTTACCTTAAAAGTGTTTGGGTTATATGGGAACCTAAGATCGGGGTCGGTAAACCACCCGTCAAAAACATAGCCTTCCTTCGTGGGCGGGTCGGGCGGATTAAATTCTTGCCCGGGCGACAGCCTTTGGGCAGGAATGGGCGTGCCGCCGTCGGTGTTAAAAGAAATAACATAGACGGCCCGCCCTTTTTTGACGCAGGAAAACATTACCCCCGATACCAGCAAGCAAGCTATTAGTAAACATATAAGGACAAATGTTTTCCTCATACATATTATTATATCAAATAGACGGGCGCTGTCAACAACGCTTATACTTCTATCTTGCCGGCGAACCGCCCTATCTCGTCCTTATATTTGTTTATAACGGGCTTTACTTCCTTGACGATAAACTCGGTAACCTGCCTGGGAGCGCAGCCGACAAACTTTTTGGGGTCTAGAAGTTTCCTGAGGTCGCCCAAAGAGGCAAACGCGGGGTCGGCGGAGAGCCTTGCGATAAGGTCGTTGGGCTTGCCCTCCAGCCTTACCCTCTTTACGGCTTCCATTGAGTGCGACCTTATCTTTTCGTGCAGCTCCTGACGGTCGCCTCCCGCCTTTACGGCTTCCATAAGTATGGTTTCGGTAGCCATAAACGGCAGTTCCTCCATAACATGTTTACGGATAACCTTCTCATAAACGACAAGCCCGTCGGTTACATTAAGAAGCAGTTCGAGTATGGCGTCGGCGGCGAGGAAGGCCTGCCCCATCACTATGCGGCGGTTAGCCGAGTCGTCCAGAGTTCGCTCGAAGCCCTGGGTTGCGGCTGTCATGGCGCAGTTTATGGGAAGCGACATAAGGTATCTCGAAAGCGAGCTTATCCTTTCGCTTCTCATGGGGTTTCTCTTGTACGCCATCGCAGAAGAGCCTATCTGGCTTTTTTCAAAAGGCTCCTCTATCTCCTTCATGCTTTGCAGAAGGCGGATATCCATCGAGAATTTATACGCGCTTTGCGCGAGCGCCGAAAGCGCCGACACGATATTATAATCTATCTTGCGGGTATATGTCTGCCCCGAAACAGGTATCGACTTTCTGAACCCGAAGTATTCGGTTATGTACTTATCGAGGGCTTTAATTTTAGAAATATCGCCGTCGAAAAGCGAAAGAAAGCTTGCCTGCGTGCCCGTCGTGCCTTTTACGCCTCTCATCACGAGGTTTTTTGCGACGAAGCACAGGTTTTGGTAGTCAAGGAGAAAATCCTGAATCCACAGCGTTGCCCTCTTGCCCACCGTAACAAGCTGGGCGGGCTGATAATGCGTAAACCCTAGCGCGGGAAGGCTCTTATACTTAAGAGCAAAGCCGGATAGCCTTGCCATCACGGCAACAACCTTCTTTATAATAAGTTCCAAGGCCTCTTTATAAATGATTATATCGGCGTTGTCGGTGACATAGCAGCTTGTCGCGCCAAGGTGGATTATGGGCGCAGCCTTGGGGCATTGCAGCCCGTAGGCGTAAATGTGCGCCATAACATCGTGCCTTACCACCCTTTCCCTTTCCTTTACAACATCAAAATCTATGGTGTCAAGGTGGGCGGCAAGCTCGGCAATCTGGTCGTCGGTTATGTCAAGCCCGAGTTTCTGCTGCCCTTTTGCGAGAGCGAGCCATAGCTTCCGAAAGTAGGTTATCCTGTTCTTTTCCGAGAATATGGCGCTCATTTCTTTGGTAGCGTATCTGGTTACAAGGGGATTATTGTAGATGTCGAAATTTTCCATAGTTCTCCTTAACATTTTGCCCCGAAAAACAAAAGTCACCGTTTTGGGTGACTCTGTTTATTATATGGCGCTTTGTTTTATTCTTCCTCTTTGGAAGCAAAGGAGTTGAGGTCGAGATCCTTGAACAGATCCGCGAAGGTCGCGCCGCCCGAAGAGGCGCTTACCCATTCTCTGGGCTCATCGTCCTCCGCCTCGCGGTGGGGTTTGCCCTTCTTGCCTTCGCCGTCGGCTTTCCTGGATTTGCGGGCGGGCTTGTCGGACTCGGCGGTACCTTCTTCTGCTTCGGGAGGAGCAAGAAGCTGCTTGATGCTAAGCGTAATCTTGTTGTTCTCGAAGCCGATTATCTTTGCCTCTACCTCGTCGCCTATCTTGAGGGCTTCGCTGGCGCTGGCTATCCACTTGTGCCCGATTTCGCTTACATGCACGAGGCCGTCGATGCCGGGTTCGATTTCGATAAAGGCGCCGAAGTCTTTGATTCTCTCGACCTTGCCCTTAATGACATCGCCAACATGGTACTTCTCGGCGGCTATCTCGTAGGGTTTCTTTTGAAGCTGCTTGTAGCCGAGGGAAACCCTGCCGGTCTCTCTGTCTGCCTTGAGGACAACGAAGTCGTAGGACTTGTTGATTTCGAGCACTTCGCTGGGGTCGTTTATCTTTGTCCAGCTGAGGTCGCTTATATGGGCGAGGCAGTCGAAGTTCATAATGGACACGAAGGCGCCAAACGGAGCAAACCTCTTTACCTTGCCTTTAATGATGTTGTTAACCTGCATTACTTCCCAGAAAGCGTCTTCGCGGGCCTTCTTCTCTTCTTCGAGGATAGCCCTCTGCCCCGCGACTATGCGCTTGGGGTTGGCGCGGCGCTTGCCTTCCTCTTCTTCGACTTCGCCTTCCTTGGGGGGAAGCACGCGCAGCCTTAGCTTCTTTCCTACATAGTCTTCGAGATTCTTTACGAAACCGATGCGGATCTGGCTGGCGGGAACGAAAATCGAGTAAGAGCCGATGTGCCCGAGAAGGCCGCCCTTTACTACCTGGTTGCAAACGAGAGTGAACTCTTCGCCGTCGAGAATCTTCTTTACTGCTTCGTCCTCGAGCTTGATGATGTCGTAAGCCTTCTTGGAAAGGTTGTAACCCTTTGCCTTGTCGGCTCCCTTTATTACAACGACATCGAGTTCGGTATCTGCGGGGTAATTTGCGGGATCGTAGCTTCCGTCTAATTCCGCTTCGTCTCTATCTATAAAGCCGCTGTCGTTTTTGCCTACTCCGACCAGCGACACCGAAATTCCTGTTGCGTCTGCCGAAATAACTTTGGCTTTAAGCTTGCAGCCCTCTTTGATGGGCCTTACACGGATGCTCCTCATGACTTTTTCCATGGGGTGCTCGGCAGCTTTGGGCGCTTTTGCGGGCGCTTCTTCCTTAGCTTCTACGGCTTCGGTCTTGGGTGCTTCTTCGCTTACCGCTTCTTCGGCAATGATTGCTTGTTGCTCTGTTGTCTCCTCGGCGGCGGCCGCTTCGCTCTCGGCGATGACCTCGTCGGTTGCGACGATGTCGACTTTGTTCTCTTGATCCATTCTGTTGATAACCTCCATAATCAGCCGTTGGGGAGCTGATGCGCCGGCTATGATGCCCAGCTTTGTGATATTTTTAATTTTATCTGACACCGATTGGACATCGGTTACATTCGTAACGAGCCACGCGTTACCGCAGTGGTTTTGGGCTATGCCTAGAAGCGTTTTGGTATTGCTGCTTTGGGCGTCCCCTATCACAAAAACCGCGTCCGCCTGATTGGCAACTTTAACGGCGGATTTTTGTCTCGCTATTGTAGTATAACAAATACTATTAAAGAATTCAACTGATTTGTTACTTATTTTTGCGGCTTCGGTAATATTTTTGAGGCAATTTTGGAATTCCAAAGGGTCGATTGTAGTCTGCGCCGCGACAAAGATTTTATCCTCATCTTCGGGCAATAATACATCGTCCTTAGGCTTTATTACCGCCCCTTTTTTGCACCAGCCCAGGCTGCCCTTCACCTCCGGATGGGCGGGGTTTCCGACTATGATAACGAAGTACCCCTTGTCCGAATACTTCCTGACTTTGTCGTGTATCGCCTTAACCGAAGGGCATGTTGTGTCGGCGTAAGGTATGCCCCTTTTATCAAGCTCTTCGTAAAGCGCCCTGCCCGCCCCGTGCGAGCCTATTATAGCGTAGCCGCCCTCGGGTATATCGTCTATGCTCGCAACGCAATACACGCCCTCTTTTTCGAGGTCGGCAAGCGCCTCCGCGTTATGAATAAGCTTGCCTATCGTATACGCCTTACCATGCTCTTTTGCCGCGTTTGCAGCTATATCCACCGCCCGCTGTACGCCCGAGCAGAATCCGAGGTGCTTCGAGAGTATTATCTTCATTATTTGGAGTTTATCCTCGACATAATCATTTCTATCGTTTGTTCTGGGGTAAGGCTTGTGGTATCAATAATCACGGCGTCCTCGGTTGCCTTTAGAGGCGCGAAGGCGCGGCTGCTGTCCTGATGGTCCCTGGCCTTAATATCCTCCAAAACTTCTTCATAAGAGATTTTTACGCCCTTTTCTGCAAGCTCGAGATGCCTTCTCCTTGCCCTCTCCTCTGCGGAAGCGGTTAGGAAGAATTTATACGGCGCGTTGGGCAGCACATAGCTTCCGATGTCCCTGCCGTCCAGCACGCAGGGCGTTTTCGCGGCAATCGCCCTTTGAAGCTCGACAAGCTTTATGCGCACGGCGGGAATCTTGGAAACGGTAGAGGCCGCCATACTGATATTATGCTCCCTTATGTACGGCGTAACATCCTCGCCGCAGATAACAACCTTCTGTTGCCCGTTTTCGTAGACAATATCCATCTCGATACCGTCCAGAAGCGGGATTACATTTGCCTCGTCGGCGGGATCTACCCCTCTCTGAAGCACATAATAAGCCACGCCCCGATACATCGCCCCCGTGTCGAGGTAAACGATGTTAAGCTTTTTGGCGAGAGCCTTTGCCATCGTGCTTTTGCCCGCGCCGGCGGGCCCGTCAATAGCTATATTAAGCATAATCTTCTCCTTAGTTCGCCGTCAGATATTCTTTCCCGCGAGATACCCGGTAGACAGCGCGATTTGTATATTGTATCCGCCCGTAAGGGCGTCCACATCCAGAATCTCACCCGCGAAATACAGGTTTTTGACAAGCTTGCTCGCCATCGTCGAGGGGTTTACTTCCTTCACGCTCACCCCGCCCGCCGTGACTATCGCCTGGTCGAACCCCTCAAGCCCCTCTATCGAAAACCTGAGGTTCTTAAGAAGCCCGAGAAGCCCCTTTCTTTCCGCCTTGCTTATGGCGTTAATGGGTTTGTCGGGGTCGATGCCGGAAAGCGCCACTATGTACGGTATAAGGCCTGTCTCTTATACACATCT
>DGDU01000039.1 GCA_002385605.1 Christensenella sp. UBA3944 | reverse complement strand
AGCGATATTTAATTGACGCCAAAGACGCACATTTAATTAAATAAGTCCTCGCTAAAGCCCGGCTAATTCAATATACCCTCACCCCGTTCAACTAATTTTGTATCCTCTTAGCGAAATTCAATATATCTTTCGCTACGCTCAAGATAATTAAGTACAACCTCGCTAGCGAGGATAATTGTCTATTAAAAAAAGGGCTGATTTCTCAGCCCTCTTATGATTTAAATATGTGAATGTTGTTACAGCAGCAGCGTCTTATCCTCACCCATGCCCATGAGGCCGTCGAGGGTGTATTTGGTGCCATCTTCGTCCATGAGGTAGCCGAAGAGCTCTCCGAAAGTTACAAAGTAGTCGATGTTTACAAAGGGCTTGGCGTGGACTTCCATGCGGTAAATGTCGTAGACTTTGAAGGTGAGGTCTACCATACCGTGCTCGTCCCTGACTTTCCAGGTGGCGCCGTCTGTGAATTTGCGGGTGTCGATGTCGCGCTCGAAGGTTACGGGCGGCAGAAGGCTGGTGCGACCCTCAAGCCAGATGAGGTTTTCGTTGTATCTGTCTTGGTCGATGGACTGGTTGCGGGTGAGGTTGAAGGCAAACCACTTCTTTTCGCCGTTTATCGTATTCTTGCCGAGGGTGGTAACCCAGTCGTAATGCGCCTTTCTCGGGTAGTAGCCCCTGTGATCGTCTACAACCGCTGCGGTATCCTCGTCACTTAGGTAAGTCTTGCCGTTGAAGGTAAGGCTGCCCGTCGCCTTGAAGAAGTCCTTTTGCGAATAGAGGGGGCGGTGGCGGACATTGGGGTCGGCAAAGGGTATGCTCACTACGCATGGCTTGCTTAACCTTTCTAGGTCGAAGCTGTACTCGATGGAGTTTGTGCCGTCGGTGTGATGCCCGTCGAGATGGCACTTGCCGATCTGGAAGTTGTTTACATAATGCACATGCGAAAAGTTTGTTTCGCCTCTGGATTCGGCGCCATTAAGGAGATTGGGTGCGATTACAGTTTTTTTGCTGGGAAGGTTGGTGCTCCAGGAATACACCTTCTTCTCTGCCTTATCGTAGTAAATGTTAAGCGTGATGCCGAATATGCCCATGTCGCATACGACCGCCAGAAGCACGCCCTGCTTCATGTGAACCTCGGTTGCCTGCCAAAGGGTGAGCCTGAGCCTCTTGAGAAAATCGGGCGCTGCTGTAGGATTCCTGATACCGAGAAGGTCCATCGTTTCGAATTCTTTATCAAAAGTACCGAAAACGCATTTGCCGTCCTTTACCATATCCCTGGGGGTGGGAACCGCCCTTCTTTCTATAGGGAAAATCTTTATGAAATCGGCCATTAAAATATACCTCCGCAATTAGTATCTTAATTGTTTCAATTATATAACTTTTTTGAAAAGATTATAATATACAATATTATTGCGGGAGCCGAATTATAAGAATAGCCGCCCGAAAGCGGCTGTTTGGTGAACTTTACTAAGGATTATTCACATTTTTACTCGCTAGGCGTGTCATCAGCAGCCAATACTGCTAGCTGGCTTATGTAGAAAGATTTGGACATGCACTCCGCCCTGTAAGCCTCTTCGTCGAAGGGCTGCCCCTTCTTTTGAGCCGCCGCTTTGGCCTTGGCGACTTTTTTTTCGATGCGGTTTCTTTCTACCTCGGCTCCCCGCTCTAAGGTGAGCTTGCGCTCCTTTGCCGCCTCGAGGTCTACCTTGCGCTTTACATCTTCGTAGCCCTTTATGATTTCGTCAAGGCAGTCGTGCTTCTGAAGTTCGTCGAGAAGGAATATATCGTTACGCTCTTTTGCGTATTGCATAATCTCGTAGGCATTGAGGACATCGGAATCCTCAAGCTCGCCTGCTTTGTAGTTATCCGCGGCGGCGCGCAGCCTTAGCACCCTTACTATATTTGCGTGCTTTGCCTCGGTGAGGTCATAGAAGAAAATGGGGATGGACGCCACGGCGCTGCCGATGAGGGCGAGCAGGGTCTGGAACTTGTAGGCGTTGTCCCTCAGCGCGGGGTTTTGCAGCACTTCGTTATAGTCGTCGCCGAATCCGATTCCGCCAAAGGAAAGGAACAGCGGCAAAAGCATACCCGTAAACAAGCCAATGATGGTACTTATGAAGGCGTTATAGTTAGTCCAAAAGCCCTCCAGCCTTTTGCCCGTTTTATACTGCTGATAGTCAAGGACATCGGACACCATCATCGTCGAGATAAACTGCACGCCCGAGAAAACATTCTGGAGAAGGGCGGAGAACAGGATCAGGTAGGGGTTTTTGTATACCAGAAGCTGCAATAGCACCATAAGCGTAAAGCCTATGTTGGATGCCGCGAGCACCTTCATTTTGCCGAATTTTTTAATAAGCATCGGCGCGAAAACCATGCCGAGGACAAGGACATTCATAAGAAGGGTGGTGTTGAAAAGCCCCGCCAGCGTTTTGCCCGCCGAGGTAAAGAAGCTGAACTGCGCCACCCAGCTTGTAATATTGGACAATGCCCTTATGCCGCAGGCTATGTTAAATACGAGTATAATCCAGAAATATTTGTTTTGCGATAGCTGTTTGGCGCCTTCAATAAACCCGACCCTGGCGCGGTGCTGTTTGCTGACGACTACCCTTTCGGTGGTGCCTTTGTAAGCAAAGATTATAAGGATTATGCCGCCGATGGCGCAGAACGGGAAGACCAGGCGGTAAAGGTCGATGTTAAGCTGGTGCCCAGATTCGGCGAAGAAAATGCCCGCTATTATTGGAAGCAGGATGTTTACCACAGAGGAAGGAATGTTGCAGATGAGCCCCTTGAAGGCTACGATATTAGCCCTTTCCTGGGCGTTTGTAGAGATTGTTTGCTCGATGCCCTGCATGGCCTGATTAAGGAGAGAGTTGAAAAACACGCCTATCTGCATAAGGATAAACATTATGAGCACGCCAACGCTCATCGTGACATCGGACGAGGACATTACGCCCATAATGGGTATCGCCGGGATATGTATGTTGAAAAGCACGGTTTCGTTGAGCGAGGCGGGTATGTACGGTATAGCGCCGTAGAATATCGCCGTGCCAACGGCGGACCAAATCAAAAAGGGCTTGAACTTGCCTTTTTTGGAGTTGGAGTTGTCTATAATCATGGAAAGTATCGGCGCCCTTATCAGCCCGAGTACCGAACCTACCACAGTGTTAAGGAAGAATACAAGTCCCGTTGACACCTTGAAGTGGGAGATCATCATATAGACGTTGATGCTAAGCGTCGTCCATTGTATGAGCACGCCCAGGAAGGAAATGGCACCGAAGCCAAGGGAGAAGTTTAGAAACTCTTTATAAGTTACATCGTAGCCCTGCGGGGGTTTGGACCAATAGGTTCTTAGCTTGAATATAGCCGAGCGAATCTTTTCGGACATTGGCGTCTCCGGAACATAGTTTAATAGGCTGCAACCGTTTAATTATACATTAGAAGTGAGCGGTTTTCAATTAGTTCTCCGAAATGTCAACCTTTTCCTTTTGTTTTTCTTTGTTGAGTTTCCTGATATATCCGCCTTTTACCACCCTGACATCGGAAACCGAAATGACGCAATTATCCAGGTTTTTGCTTATAAGCCTGACAGTGGGGGCTATGCGGCTTCTTTTCAGGTGGACTTTGAGTATTTTGCGGGGGCCGTCCTTGCCTTCGCCGTCCAAAACGGTTACACCGAGGTTGTGCGCTCTTAAGGCTTCAAGCAGGCGTGTAGGCTCTTCGGTGGCGATTACCTCTATTGTGCTAAGGCCCAGAGCGATTTTGTTTTCCAGCCAGCTGCCGAGATAGTTTCCCAGCGCGAACGCTACGGCAAACACGGCAACTTTAAGCGGGGAGTTCTGGAAGCCGGCAAGCACGGTGCCTGTTACATATATCCAAAGGATTACCTCCACAAGCGCCACAAGCGCGCCCTTGGTGCGCTCGCCGCGGTTGATGAGCACATTCCTGAGGGTGGCGAAGGTGACCTCGGTAACCTTGCCGAAGAAAATAATAAAGTACACCCATATACTGTCGCTTTTTAAAAAGTCTAGCATATCTCCTCCGTTTGTTTATTTAATTTAATTTTAATCGGGCGTCAGAAAAATCGTTATATCAACATTTTACCATAAAATTGTGATATAATCATCTAAAAAAGGGCGGAGGGATAATATGCTGCTTCCTTCGGACAGGCCAAACGAAGTACAACAACGGTTTATCGATTTGAAATACGGGATGTTTGTGCATTTCGGCATAAATACCTTTATCAATAAAGGGTGGTCGAACGGCAAGGTAAGCCCTTTGCTCTACCTCCCGACAGAAATAGATACCGACGGCTGGGCGCAAAACGCCCACCGAGCAGGTTTTAATTACATCCTCTTTACTGCAAAGCACCACGACGGCTTCTGTATGTGGGATACCAAATACAGCGATTACGGGGTGAAGAGCTCTCCCAACAAAACCGATGTCGTAAAGGCGCTCGCCGAGTCCTGCAAAAAGTTCGGCATAAAGCTGGGTTTTTATTATTCGCTTTGGGACAGGCACGAGCCAACCTACAAAGATCACGAAAAGTATGTCGGGTATATGCTGAACCAAATGGAAGAGCTTATGGATGGCAGGTACGGCGAGATTGCCGAGCTTTGGCTGGACGGCTCGTGGGTGAAAAAATCCGCCCTTTGGGGGCTGGAAAGGATTTATAAAAAGGTCAGGGAGCTTCAGCCCTACTGCGCCATAGGCGTAAACCACACGATAGGAAGGCCGGGCTCAAAAGGGCTCTCCCGCTTCCCCTACACCCCCGCGCATTGCAAGAGGGGCTACCCTATGCGCCATTTCCCGAGCGACTTCAGGGCGCGCGACCCATTGTTCCCCCTGCCCGGGGACAGGGATAACAAGATTTACTCGCATGATGGAAAGGAATACTACCTGCCTTACGAGGCGGATATAAGTGTAAGGAATTTTAATAATTGGTTTTGGAATACGGGATACCCAAAGGACAAGCTCGTGCCCATAGATTTTATAGTCGAAAAATACAGGCAGCTTACAGAGCAGGGCAATGTATTCGTTGTAAATGTCGCGCCGAACATACACGGCAAGCAGGAAGAGGGCGATATAGAGCACCTTATCAAGGCGGCAAAGGTTTTGGGAATTAACAGGTGACTATCAATAAATAAACCAAGAAGGGCTCCCTAAAGAGCCCTTCTTTTATATCATAAATAATCCTATAACTTATTCCGCTTTCGCTTCGGCGGGGGCAGAAGAGGTTTCTTCTTCCTTGTGCCTGATGGGCTTTACGAAGCAGATAAGGGCGATGGCGACTGCGGCGGCTGCTGCGGCGATTATGAAGGCAGGCCACATGAGCTTGATGTCGGTCGCAGCGAGGTTTTTGAAGTATCCCGCGATATAGGAGGATACTACGGCGCCCAAGCCGAAGCCGAGAAGGACTATGCCGTAATTGAAGGCGACATATTTGGGCCCGAAGTAGTCGGCGGTTATGGCGGGGTAGTTGCTTAAGAAGCCGCCGTAGAAGAAGCCGATGAGGCCGATGAGCACATAGATGAAGTAGCCTTCGGCGAGTATGACAAACATCGAAAGAATAGCCGTGCCCGAAAGAAGGATTATTGGTCGCGGGCATGGCACCTTATCAGGGCGATATCCTCTTCGGTTATGTTGAGGGCTTCAATCGACATCAGCGTCGTTTCGCTTACCCTCAAAAAACTGCCGTCGAAATACGAAATGAGGCTGTTAAGGGAGGAATATGCCAGCTTGTAGCGGCGGCTTGCTTCCAGAAGCTCGGCGATATCCAAAAAATCCCGCCCTTCAAACAGAGTTATCAGCACCGACGACCTTTTAGGCTCTTTTCTCCCTTTTGTGCTATAAAGGGGCGTGAAAAATAAAACTCGTCCCTGAACATATACGAAAGTATGCCATACAGCTTGTAATGGTCGGTAATGTTGTTGCGCTGGAGAAAGTCCTTATCCGAAACCAAAAGGATGTTCATGAGCTGCTTTGAGGAAAGGGGCGAGATCCGGATGTGTTTTTTTATTAAATCCTTTATACGGTAGTCATCTTCCTTAAGGTTGAGCGCCGAGGCATGTATGTAGCGGGCGTTGCTTACGGATATAATCTCCGGGCAGCGGTTAATTATCTGGAATATGGCGCTGTCCCTTAGCCCCTTGAACTCCTCCATCAGCTTTGCTTTTGTCACAATGCCGTGCTTTTTTACAAACTCGTCTATTTCGAAATCCAACTTTGCCACAGGGGATTTAGATATGGCATCCTTTATGGAATAATACTTGTCCTTAAGCGTGTGCTTTATGGCGCCCTGCAGGGCGTACCTGTTGGTAATGTTGGTTTTTGCCGCAAGTTCGTCCCTGAAAATGCTGAACAATTCGGCGTAGGAGATTGCCGTGCGGGGCATATTCCGGATGTAGTTATCGATTTTTGCCATAAGCTCTTTGTCGAGTTTTATGTAGCTCGGGTGAATATATGTGCCTCTGTCCCACAGTACGGCAACATCTGCGATTCTCGCGTCAAGCGCCCTGTTGTTTTGTGGAAGCTTTATGTCGCCGAAGGTTTTTTGGGCAAGCTCGCGAATGCGGGCATAAGCTTCGGGCTCATACAGCTTTATGCCGTTTGGATAGTGGTCCAATAAAATCCTCTCGTAAACATCCTTAAGGGTAACGCTCCGCTTGGCGTAATACTTTTTTTGTTTTTTGAATACCGCCAGCCCTGCCTTTTCGGCAAGTTTGTACGGTATACCGTTTGCTTTGGCTATCCTGTTTATCTCGTCGGGCCATTCCTTATTAAGAAGGAAGGCGGGCAAGCCGGCGAATTGCTTTTTAAGTTCGGCTTTTTTGAGGGATATCGGCTCCCGCGTGAACATACCGAGCTCTTTATCGTACTCGTAGTTGTCCAGTTCGGCCAGCTTGAAAAGGTAAAGTAGTATTTCTTTGCCTTTAAATCGGAAAACGCTGAGGAAATCCTCGTCGGTTATGCACTGTTCGCCCTTTAGTATTGCCGATACAAGATCCATAAAGTAGGGCTTTTCGTCAGCCGCGTTGAGGCGTTTTACGGCGTATGCCTCACATTGCCTTACCCTCTCGCGGCTGACGCTTGCCTTACAGCCTATCGCCTCCAGAGTAAGCCCTCTGGAGCGCATATCCAAAATTGACAGAAGGTATCTTTTTTTGTTTACGGCGCGGTTTATAAGCCTTATGCCAAGCTCGTCGATGTCAAACGACAGCCACCCCAAGAAATCCATAATCAGCCCGTACGCGATATCGCAAAGATAAAACCTTTTTTGGGAGATATCGGTAACAGTGGCGCAAGTGCCCAACAGCTGTGTAAGCAACTCCCGTTTTTCTTCGCATAAGCAACGGGCGCGGCAGTAAGCCTCCGCCAGGGGAAGGGTTGCCGCGTTTTGAATCTTTTTATTCAACCGCCCGATAAGCTCCGCAATGGTTTCGGCGCACGAAAGGCAGCTTGCCTGGGCGGAAATCTCCCTTACCGCATGATACAGCCTTTTTGCCGATTGGAGGTCGTCAAAAACGGAGAGGCAAAAATCCGCCCCTAAATCCTCGACGATTTCGTTTACCCTGGCCGCAATGCAATCGTTTTCTTTGGCGGTAGTTATCGGTTGGGGAATTACGCCTATTTTTCGCAAAAAATAGTAGGTTGTCTTTTGGGCCGCCCGCTTGTCGGTTAGGATATAATCGTAAAGCGGCAAAGTATGGAGATATTTCCCCCTGACTTCGATAATCTCGTCAAGGCTTTTTCTGCCCAGCCCCGGTATGGCCTGTATTGTTTCGATAGGGGTGCTGAGCAATTCCTTTAGCGTACAAATCTTTGCCTTGTTAAGCCCGTTTAACGAACGCACGGAAAGCGGAAGCGATTTTACGGGTATCTCGGTGATGTGTTCGCGCTTCGGGTGCTTATAAAAATCCGAATAGGAAAACCTTTTGCCATACTTCTTTCTGGGCGCGGGATATGGCAATTTCTCCATATCAAAATAACACGAACCGAGGCGAAAACCCCCTTCGCCTTTGTCGGAATTTAATAAATTATCTACGGTTTCGCAACAATCGCCTTTAATATCTTTTTCGGCGTCATCCGCCTGCCCGATATGCGGCACAAACTCGAAATCCATTTTTCTCCCCTTATGTAAAAAAGCGGGCGCGACAAGAAACAAAATCTTATATAATTTTAGCACTTATATCAGGATTTTTCAATAGCGAAAAATATTACGCGACTTTTACCGGCGCCGGATAATTATTGTTCAAAATTAGTGAATTTTTCGCCGCAAAATTCATTTGATATTGTAATCATCGTAACAATATGATATATTAAAGATGATGAAAAGGGCGATAATTACGGGTAATTGCGGGTTTGCGGGGTCCGCGGTCGCGGTAAAGCTTGAGCGCGGCGTCGGGGTTATCGGCTGGATGTTAACGATAAACCCCGCAACAAGACTTATTACTTACGGGCAAAATCTATGGTCTTACAATTTTTGTCGAAGGGCTTTTCTATCGAGTTGTTTGCCACTATTATATATTCGAAATGAAAATTAACTAATCTCAAAGCGATTATAGCCCAACAGGAAAGAAGGATAAATATAACCTTTTCTTTGAATACCGATATAGAATACCGCCATTATATCGAGGTAATACCTCTGTATGCCGATATACGGATATACCCGCAGGACAAGACCATAACCGTGCCGATAGGCTATTTTGAAATCCATTCCGAAAGAAGCACTTCGCTTATACCTTCCGATTATCATAAGAAGGAAGGTTTTTACACGGGCTATACAGAATAAAAAAGGCAGCAGGAATAAAAGGCCGCGAAAAGTCGCGGCCTTTTGCTTTTATGGGTTTTGAGTTGATAGATGCGGCTATTCCGAAATTAGCCTCTTTTCGCCTTCGATTTCCTTAATGGGTTTGATATTTTGGGTTACTTCGACGACGCCTAAGTATTCGCCATTTTCGCCGCGGACGGCAAAATAACGGATAAAAATGTAGGCGTCCTTTGTCTTAATCCAGAAATCTTCGTGGTCTTTATTGCCGCTCTTAAGGTCGGCGACGATTTTATTTTGTACCCTCTGGCGATAAAAGCCTCCTTTACGCGCGACATATCGATTTTCTTGAAAGCCGCCCCCTTGGGTATGGTCATAAACCTGCCCGCCGTGGCAAGCATGCCGGGCTTAAGGATATCCGTAAACCCGATTTCGGCGAGGATATCCTTTATGTTTTCGTTGCTTTTTACCAGCTCATGCACGGTTTTTGTCAAATCAATTATCTTTTCGTCCATAATCTCCCGCCTGATTTTGGTATTACTTATGAATAGTATAGTGCATGAGGGGTTCTTTTTCAATAGCGACTTTCTGACCCATACTTTGATTATTTACCATAAAAGATAGAACATCAATATTTCAAAAGTAAAACACACCCTGAAAAGGGTGTGTTTTTGTGTATAGAAAATGTAAGGAGATAATGGTTATTAATTGTTCCAGAGCTTGTCGCTCGGCACGCCCGCCGCGGTTTCTAAGTCGATAATTTCTTCGGGAGCGAGAGAGGAGAGGGTGCCGTCTTTTCTTAGGTCGCCCAGGGCTTTTATAACCGTGTCGAAGCGCCTCTTGTTTATCCTGTTGGCGGCGGCAAAGACAAGGCAGCCGATAAGCAGGATGACGGGTATGGCGATAAACATCCACTTTATACCTTGGACTATGGAGGAACGGGCGTAGGCGGCGGGGTCGAAATTAAGGGTTTGGCTTTTAAGGATGTTATATTCGTTCTGGTCGAAGCCTATCGCCTTAAGCCCGATACCCAATATAAACACCGATATGCCCGAGGTGAATTTCCTTAAAAAGGTCGTCATGCCCGAATACAGGCCTTCGCGGCGTTTGGCGGTTACGCATTCGTCGATGTCGTAGATATCCGAAAGCATAGACCATGTCGCAAGGTTGCCCGCCGCCGCGCCGTAGCCTATGAGAGCGGCAAACAGGCAGATGACTATTACGGGCGTCGCCGAATCTATAAATATAAACATCAAAGATATCACAATCCAAAGCGGCAATCCTATAAACAGGGGGAAGGCTTTGCCCTTTCTCTTGGCTATTTCGCCGTTAACAACCATAAATATAAGCTGGCTTACAAGCAAAACGCCCATGACAAGGGTGTAGTTTTTGTACTGCAAAACTACTATGTCTATGTAAAAGATAAATAGGGCAAGCACAAGGTCTACCGTTACCTGGAAGAAGAGGAATATACCCAGAAAGTTTCGGTAGGCCTTTAGTTTGAACACGCTTAGCCAGTCTTTCAGGGTGATGTTTTCTACGGGCGGGAGGATTTCCTTTTCTTTTGTGCCCAGGAAGGTAAACAGCCAGCATAGCCCGAAAATCACCCCGAAAACGATGGCCATAACGAGGTAGCCGTTTCTTTGCGCGGGGCTTATGCTGGCGCCGCCGATGGCGTTAATTATTGTGCCCGGGATTACCGCGGCAAGCAGGCTGGTGCCGCCGCTGAAGCACATCCTTATGGTGGTGAAAGAGGTCCTCTCGTTGTAATCGTCGGTCATATCCGACAAAATGGCGTTATAAGGCACCATAACTATGGTAAAAGCGGTGCCGAAGAACATATAGGCGAAGGTGTGATAGACGATTTTTGCCGTGACATTTTGAATCCCGAAGGAATAAAAGAGCATCACAAAGGACAAAAATACGGGCAATATGCCCGAAAGAAAAAATATCCTTCTTCGCCCCCACCTGCTGCGGGTTCTGTCCGAAAGCCTGCCCATGACAGGGTCGGTTACTGCGTCCCATATCTTGCCTATAAGGATTATCAAGGTTGCGGCGAGTACGGGCAGCCCCTCGACAAGCACAAGAAAGTTCATATAGAACAGGGAGAAAATCAGGAATGCCCCGCCGCCGTAAATATCGCCCGAAGCGTACGCTAATTTGCCCGCAAGCTTATTTTTCATAATGCCTCCATTAACGACTTTACAGCAGCCGTCAGTTTTTTGATTATGAAATCCATCTTTTCGACGGTCATATGGCTGTTGGCGCCCGATACACCCAAAGAGTACAGGCAGTTTTTGCGGGTATCTATAATGGGAACGGCAACGCACCTGATATCAGGCGTAAGCTCGTTGTCGTCGATGGCGAAGCCTTCCTTTTTTATCTTCTCGAGTTCGGCAAGAAGCGTTTTTTCGTCGGTGATTGTTTTAGAGGTGTATTTTTCGTAGCTGTAGCCCGCAAGCATCGTCTCCCGTTCGCGCCCGTCTGTAAACGCGAGAAGGCATTTGCCCACCGCCGAGGCGTGCAGGGGCTCGCGGTTTCCTATTTTGGCGTTAACAACAAGGCGGTTGGAGGATTCGACCTGCTCGACGATTACGGCGCCGTCGTTGCTTAAAGCGCAAAGGTGCACCGATTCGCCCACCTGGCGGCAAAGCGTTTCCATCACGCCCTTGATGTTTACAAGAATGTTGCGGCTTTTATAATAATTGCTGGACATCTGCAGTATGGCGGGGCCGACGCTGTACATGCCGCTAAGGCGGTTTATCTCCACCATATCCTTTTGTATAAAGGTCTTAATTATGCGCGAAACCGTGCTCTTGTTCATGCCCAGAGCGTTGGCGATTTCGGTTATGGTGCACGCCCTTTTGCCCGATATGTACTCCAAAACGGAGATGCCTTTTTCCAAAGCCTTGCTCATTTTCGCTCCTTAATAATAATTATCCAGGATAAACTTTTGTAACGCCTTGTTGCCGCACTCCGATTTTACCATATCGGCAAAGGGCCTGTGCGAAAAGACGGCTTTCAGAATATCCTTATCCATGCCCTTAAGGATATCCTCCATGGGTTTGTGGGCTGATATGGATATTTTCTTAAGGGCCAGGCGGCTTTGTTTCTGGCTTTCGCTTCTTTCTTCGGGGAAGCCCCGCCCCGCCTCGTCGGCAAACAACTTTTCAAAGATATAATCGAGGTTTTTGTCACCCGCCCAGCCGAAGCCTTTGTTCAGGGCGAGGGATACGCAGTTGCCGCCGTTTATCCGGCTGAAAAGCCAGGCGTCCAGAGGGCTTTCTATAAGCCCGCAAAATACATTGGGGTACTGCATGGCAGAGATCATAAACCCTTGCCCCGTGCCGCAGCCGCCAATCACAAGGCCCGCGGCTTCGAGATTTAAGAGGATGCCCGCCATAAGCCCCGTATGGATGTATGTGAGGCCGCCCTCGGAGGGATCCTTTTCTGTCATGCCGACATTTATGGGCTCTAAGCCGCATTTCTTTATGGCGCTTATGATGTAGGGGTTTTTATCCCTTGCCGATACCTCGCTAATTACCGCTATTCTCATTGTCCTTCTCCTTAACGGGCTATTTTTTGTCCTTCCCTACGCCGAACAATACGCTTAAGAAGCTTTTTCTCTTTTGCAGGGGCTTGTCCTCGTAGGACTCGATATGTATTTCTTTGCTGTTTCGGGCCGAATCTATCGCCGCCAGCGCAAATTGCAGGACTTCGCGCCCCCTTTCGCCGGAAAGCACGGGTTCTCTTCCCTCCTTAATTGCGTCTATAAAGTCATGGGTAGAGCGAATAAAAGAATCCTGCCAGTCGTGCGGGAAATCCCAGAATTCGGTTATCTCGCCGTCTTTATATAGTATGACGGGGGCGACATCCGAAAGCATTTCGGCGGTGCACCTGGTAAGCCATAGTATGCCGCGGCTGCCCGTAATCTCCATCCTTTCGTCGCAGGTGTAGTATTTGCTCTTAATGTAGAGCCCCTCGGATGAGGTTATGTCCCAAACGCCGTAAACCTTTTTGCCGCGGTACTTCCACATGATCACGGCGGGGCAGTCCTGGCAAACGCCGCCCAGGATAGGGGTTTCGTCTATCCAGGCTACCACCTTCTCGACGCCGCCAACCAGATCGATAAAAAGCGAGAACTTGTGGTAGCCGTCGTCGAAAACAACGGGGCCGCCTCCCGCAAGAGTATCGTTAAGCCGCCATGTCCACGAAAGGGTGTTAACCTTCCAGCCCGTGGGCGCAAGCTCCTTTTCGCACACACCCTTTGCCATAAGTTTGCTCGCGGGGATGTTGCACGACATTAATCCCCCGTTATTCATCTTATATCTTATGCCGACAACATCCCCGATCTCGCCTTTAGCAATCAACTCTTTGATAAACAAATAGGGCGGGTAATGCACGAAATTTTCAAAAACCTTTAGCTTTACATTGTTTTGTTTGGCGGCGGCGATCATTTTGTCGCATTCCTCGAGGTTCAGCGCCATCGGCTTCTGCACGGAAACATGTTTTTTGGCTTCGCAGGCCTTTACCGTCATCTCACAATGCAGATGGTGCGGCACCAGAAGCTCAACCCCCGTCACGGTGGGGTCGGCAAGGACTTCTTCGTAGCTTTCGTACACCTTGGGAATGCCGTGCTCGGCGGCGAATTTTTCTGCGCATTGCTTGTTTTTGTCGTATACGCCGTAAAGTTCGGCGTCGTCTCTGTCTTTGTACCCTGCTACATGCAGAGTGGCAATGCGGCCGCAGCCTATCAGAACAAACCTCATTTTCCCCATATTTCACCCCTTTTTTGAAGAAAGAATCTATATCGTTCCGTCCCAGGTGGACACTTTGGTCGATTGCGCTTCCTCCTCGTCGAACCAATGGGTGGTAACCGCCTTAGATTCTGTGTAGAACCTGTATGCGTCCTTCCCCAGGCAATGAAGGTCGCCGAAAAAGCTGTTTTTGTGCCCGCAGAAGGGGAAGACGCTTATCGGCACGGGAATACCGACATTTATGCCCACCATCCCCGCGATTGTCCTTTTGGCGAACTCGCGGGCGTAGTAGCCGCTGCGGGTATATATAACCGAGCCGTTGCCGAAGGGGCTTGCGTTCATAACCTTAAGCCCTTCCTCAAAGTCCTTTACTCT
Source organism: Christensenella sp. UBA3944 (assembly GCA_002385605.1). Lineage (GTDB taxonomy): Bacteria > Bacillota > Clostridia > Christensenellales > DTU072 > Firm-09. Next base: position 5,583 of record DGDU01000039.1, on the reverse strand, counting down.
TTTTACGCAAAGCACCGGCCCGAAAATTTCGCTAATGCCCACATCCATTTCGGGCGTTACCTTATCGAGAATGGTAGGGCCAAGGTAAAAGCCGTTTTCGAAGCCCTTTACGGTTATGTTTCTTCCGTCAAGGACGAGCTCGGCGCCCTCAGCTATTCCTTCTTCTATCCTTTTTATTACCGCTTGCTTGTGCTCGGGCGAGTATACGGGCCCTAACTTGCTTGTTTTGTCGTAGGCCGGCCCTATCTTTAGAGCGGAGGCAAGTTCTTTTAGCTTTGCGACAAGCCTGTCGGCTATCTCCTCCTGAACCACTACCACGGGCAGCGCCATGCAGCGCTCTCCGGCGCAGCCGAAAGCGGCGTTAATTATGCCCGCCGCGGCGCGGTCGATTGGGGCGTCAGCAAGCACGAGGGCGTGGTTTTTTGCCTCGCACAGAGCCTGCACCCTCTTTCCGTTCGCGGCTCCCGTGGCGTATATGTGCCGACCGACCTTTGTCGAGCCCACAAAGGATATGCCCTTTATGGCGGGGTTTATGAGAAGTTCGGCGACTTCTTCTTTGCCGCAGGAAAACACATTCAGTACGCCGTCGGGAAGCCCGGCTTCCCTGTAAAGCTCGCAGAACCTTAAGGATGTCATTGGCGTGGCGCCCGATACCTTAAGTACCATTGTGTTGCCCGCCGCTATGCAGTTGGGAGCCATCCAGCCCATGGGAATCATGGCTGGGAAGTTAAAGGGGGCGATGCCCGCGAACACTCCTAAGGGTTCCCTGTACATTACGGTGTCGTAGCCTTTTGAGGCGTCCATTATCGACTCGCCCATCGTCGTAATTATCGTCGATATGGCAAGCTCGGTAGCCTCCATAGCCTTTAGGACATCGCCCTTTGCCTCCTCGTATACCTTGCCATGCTCTTTTGCCACCAGCAGGGTAAGCTCCTCGAGGTTTTTTTCTATTAATTGCTTAACCTTATATAATATTTGAACCCGATTCTTTACGGGGGTATCCGCCCAAGCGGGATAGGCCTTTTCGGCGTTCGCTATCACCTGCTTTACCTCGTCTAAGGTAAGGCGGGGGCAGTCGGCGATATGCTCGCCCGTAGAAGGGTCGTAGACTTTGTAGAATTTATCCGCCGCCGACTCTGTAAATCGGTTGTTCGTGAAGTATTTTAGCTTTTCCATTACACCGTCTCCTCTTTTAAGGCTTCCTCGTATTTCTTCCGCTTTTCCTCCATATAGGCGGGGATGGGCACATCCCACCATCCGAACGCCTTTCCGCCCGTGAAGGGGTATTCCCTGCTGACATCAACGGTAATCATGGCGGGCTTGCCCTTCGCTACCGCCTCGGCAAGGCTGTGTTTGAATCCGGCAAGTGTTTGGGGCTTGTAGGAATCTATCCCGAAGCCTTTCGCGATGGCGTCATAGTCGGGGCTGTAAACCTCGCCGCCTCGCATGAAGTCGTTGCCGAACTCGCTGCCTTGCCCCAGGACATCGGCCTGCAAATCTTTTATAGCCATCCAGCCGCAGTTGTTGGCCATTATGATTATTACGGGTATGTTGTATTGGGCTATCGTGGACAGCTCCTGCATTATCATCATAAAATCGCCGTCGCCCAAAAATGCCACAACCGTTTTGTCGGGCATGGCTAGCTTTGCGCCCATAGCTGCCGGGATGGCCCAGCCCATCGTCGAGAAACCGCCCGTAGTAAGGTTGAGGTAGGGGTGCTTGTAGCAATACTCCTGGAAGAGCTGAGCCTGCGTGTTGCCCGACGATGTCGCGATTACGGCGTCCTCGGGAAGCGTTTCGTTCATGACGCCTATAAGCTGCGAAATTGTGGGCGCATCGGTTGCCACCGAGCGCACCTTTTTGAGATAATCCGCCCACGCCCCGCGAAGCTTTTTAATCTCTTCCAGATATTCTTTATTGATTTTGTAGCCTACAACCATATCGTTAAGGCGATATAATGCGTCCGAAAGGTCGGCGACGATGCCGACATCGGCCTTGTAGTTTTTGCCTATCTCGGCGGGGTCTATATCTATATGAATAAGTTTTGTGTCTGGGAAGTTGAAGCTTACGCCTTTGCGGTAAGAGCAGGTCGTTTCGTCGGCAAACCGTGTGCCTATGGCGAGAATCACATCGGCGTCGCGGCAAATCTTTAGCCCTATGGGCGTGCCTTTAGAGCCAGTATGGAAGCAGTATTGGGGATGGGTTTCGGGCACCGCGCCTTTGCCCGCCAAGGTGGTCACTATACCCGCGCCCCACTTCTCGGCGAGGGCAACTATCTTTTCGGCGCACCTTGCCCTAAGTGCCCCGCCGCCGGCGAGAATTACAGGCCTTTTAGCCGTCATCATAAGGTTGAGGGCAGCGCCCAGGCTTTCCAGCTTAGCCGAGGGAAGGGAGGCTTCTGCTTTCGGCCCGATCTCAAGCTCGTCCTCGGTAGCCGCGGCCTGCACATCCATGGGCAGGGTAACGACGCAGGGGCCGCTTCTGCCCGTTGTCATAAGGCGGAACGCCCGATTTATAATTCGGGGGATTTGCCCCACGGTTTCGGCGCGCCAGCTTCTTTTCGCAAGAGGCTCGAGGCTTCTTATTATGTTGCTGTCGGCGTATCTTTCTATTTCCTGAAGCACGCCGACGCCCTTCATGTTTGTATGGGTATCGCCGCATAACTGCAAAAAAGCGGTCGAATCGACATAAGCCGTCGCAAGCCCGATTGCGGTATTCAGCGTCCCCGGCCCGATCGAAGCGAAGGTTGCTAAAGGCTTGCCTGTCATCCTGTAATATCCGTCGGCTATTGCCGTCGCCGCCTGCTCGTGCTTTACCTGTATATACTTTATGTTTCCTTTGGCTTCCTCTTTGCGAATGGCGTCAAAAAGCCCCAGCACCCCGTGCCCGGGTATACCCAGAATATAAGGCACCCCTTCTTTTATAAGCTGTTTTACTATAATCTCGCCGCCCGTAAGCTTCATACAATTCCCCTCCGAAAAATCAGATACAAAATTCTGCACAAAACATCATGCCGAAATCAGCAAAAACACTTGTTTTCAGCTTAATTTTATTCCCAACCCCACCCTAAGTCAATATCGAATGCAAAATCCCGTTGCACCCTGTGCAACACTAAAGCTTTAATTATCATATAAATGCCGACATTTATGTATTGCCAAAGCGGGGCTGGGGTTTTATAATTAAATGTAAGGATACTTTGGAGAAAAATTATATGAAAAAGGCAAAAACACCGCTTCTAAGATTTAATTTTTGGTTCGGATATATAGTTTTAATGTTATTCCTCGCGCTGAGGTCGGAATATCCTTTCGTGGACCAAATGGCGTTCAAGGGTATTTCGATTATTTTAACCGTCTTTATGATTGTTGATGTTTGCGCATCCTTTGTTTTTTTAAAGATAAATTTGCGCAATAGGGCGGTGATAATCGTCTCGATTGTCTATCCCTTTCTCATACTTGTCTTAAGTGGCGTCATTATCTCCTTCGCGGTTTCTATGCTGAAGTTTTATGCCATCGAATTTGCCATTCTTCTCGCGTCGACGCTGCCCGCCGTATTTCTTTTGCACCTTGCCGTCGGCAGGCGCAGAAAGGCGGTTGTAAGCGTAATTCTTTGCTGTGTAATCATTATCGGAGGGGTGCTGGCGGTTACCGGAATCGCTCCGTCGGGCTTCAAAACGGGAGCCGTCGTCTACGCGATAGGGGACGAATATCAAATCGTTTGGTCTACATACAACAGGGGCGTAAGCTATGTCGAAATCGGCGGCGAAAGGTATTACGACTCAGATGGAGGCAGCGCCAGGACGGACCTGACAGTACATAAAGTTTCCGTTCCGGCGTCCGTCCTGGACGAAGCGAAATCCTATACCGTATATACAAGGAATATGATTATCCGAAACGCCTACGGCGCTCTACAGGGCAGGACAATCTCGAGAACATATTCCTTCCGCCCCGTCGACGAGAGCGACGGCATACAATTCTTTGCCGCGTCCGATATCCACGACTACAAGACCGCGGCAGTCAAGGCGGCAAGCTACTACGGCGACAAGCTGGACTTTCTCATCCTTGCGGGCGACATCTCCTCGTTTGTACCCCGCCACTACGCTTTGGATTTCATCAATAAGGTTGCTTTCGATGTCACCAAAGGCACCCGCCCCGTCATTTACGCGCGCGGCAATCACGAAACGCGTGGCAATGTAAGCGGCTACCTACACCGTTATGTAGGCTCGAATGGCTCAAATTATTACTATACTTTCCGTTTGGGTTCGCTTTGGGGCATCGTCCTCGATATGGCGGAGGATAAGGTAGACAACAACTGGGAATACTACGGCGCGGCGGATTACGAAAGCTATCGCCGGGAGCAGCTTGCCTATCTGGACGAAGTGATCGAAAACGCCGACCGCGAATATAACGCACCCGGCGTGCAGTACCGTATAGCGGTATCCCACATCACAACGGCTTTTACCGACGCCGAACTTGTCTTTGCCGATGTGTTTAAGGCCTTCAACGAGCGCCTTAACGCTATGGACATTGATGTCATGGTTTCGGGGCACCGCCACAAGCTTATGTATCTCGAAGGGGGCTTCGGCGTGGGAGAGGAATACTATTATTCGCCAGCCTACAGAAAAAACGCGCAGGACAAGCCCGATATCGTAACCCTAGGCGCAAATTTCCCCATGGCTATTGTCACCTGTCACAACGACACCCAAATATTCGTCGATCAGGTACCCTTTACCGCGAAGTACACGGGCGGCGCGTTTGAATACAAAGACAGCGCCCTCACCCTCACCTATGTAAACAGCAAAAAAGAACCCGTCCATGTCATCTCCCCGTGGTTCGACATCGATTACGGTACAAAAATAACCATAAAAAGTTTCGATATATGATAATAAGACAAAACGATCTCTCGAAATTTACAGCCGAGGAAAGAAAGAACTGTGTTCTTTGTTTTGGTTGTTTTGATATTTTACACATAGGGCACATCCTTTACTTCGAAAAACTTAAGACGCTGAAACCTACCGTTGTCGTCGGCTTGTTTAACGATGCTTCGGTGTCGTTTTCTAAAGGTCCGGAGCGCCCGATATTGCCCGAGCAAGAGCGCCTGAAAATACTTGACGCGCTTAAGAATATCGATTATGTGTTTGTTCAAGAGCCCGGGAATGTGGATGAATTGATAAAAAAGTATAATGTCAAGGGCAAGGAAGCCTTTATATGGGAAAACTGTATTTATCCCATATCTTTACTTAAGCCCGATGTCGTTACTGTCTCCACGGATTTCAAGCTAACCGAAAAGATATACGAAAGGTATTTTAGCACTCTGATTATTGAAAAGATAGAAATTTAACCTAAGTCAAATAAGTAAAATTTAGATAAAGAACTAAGCGCCTAAATGCACAAGTTTAGCGGGTATTCCGTCTAAAACGGCTTTACAAAGGGAATTATTTTTGCTAGAATAATTAGCGATATCAAGCGGGCAATTGACTCAGCTGGTAGAGTACCTCCGTCACATGGAGGGAGTCGGGGGTTCGAGTCCCTCATTGCCCACCAAGGTAAAAAAGCGCGCCTCAAAAGCTGTCTCTTATACACATCT
>DGDU01000010.1 GCA_002385605.1 Christensenella sp. UBA3944 | reverse complement strand
GGGTAGAGCAGTTAGGGAGCTCGTCGGGCTCATAACCCGGAGGTCGTGTGGTTCAAATCCCACCCCCGCAACCATGAGAAGTCGCAGCTAACTCAGCTTAGCTGCTTTAAATTTGGCGGCGTAGCTTAGTTGGTTAGAGCGGCCGGTTCATACCCGGCAGGTCGTAGGTTCGAGTCCCACCGCCGCTACCATTTTACGGCCCCATGGTCAAGTGGTCAAGACATCGCCCTTTCACGGCGGTAACAGGAGTTCGAATCTCCTTGGGGTCACCAATCGGGAGCATAGCTCAGCTGGGAGAGCGCATGCCTTACAAGCATGATGTCACAGGTTCGAGCCCTGTTGTTCCCACCATAGCGCAGCAAGCAGCTGCGCTTTTTTCGTTTTATTTGGTTTATCAACACAAAAAGAGCCTTCCGGGGGCAAGATGAGTATGACACGGTTTATATAGAAAACCCTCTCAGTTTTGATAATTCTTTCATTAAGCGCCGTCTCGAAAACTGTCAGATTTTATTGCTTTTCGCGAGAAACAGCACAAAAAACGCCGCTTTCGGCGGCGTTTGCTGTTAGTGTTTCATGTGAAACATTTTGTATTTATTTGTCGTTTTGAGCGGGTTGCCCGGCGGGTTGATCGGCTTCGGCGGCGGCGTTTTCGGCGGGGGTATCGTCTGCAGGCTCTCCGTCTATTTCGTCGTACTCGGCGTCTTCCTCGTGCGGGGTGAGAGCCATCGCGACTACTTTGGCGCCGTCTTTGAGCCTCATGAGCCTTACGCCCTGGGCGTTTCGCCCGATGTTGCTTATCGAGTTGGCCGCAATGCGTATCATTATGCCGTTGTCGGCTATTATAATGAGGTCGTGCTCTTCGTCTACAAGCTTAAGGTTTACGAGACGGCCCGTTTTTTCCGTAAAGGTGCCTGCTTTAATGCCCTTTCCGCCTCTTCCTTGCAGCCTGTAATCGTCGAGGTCGCTGCGCTTGCCGTAGCCGTTCTCGGTGACGGTTACGACCTTGCAGCCCTCTTTAATAACCGCCATGTCGACAACGGCGTCGCCCTCGTCAAGCTTGATGCTGCGGACGCCCTGGGAGCCTCTGCCGGTGGGGCGGACATCCTCTTCCTTAAAGCGTATGCACTTGCCGTCGGAGGACGCCATAAGGATTTCGTCTTCTCCCGTCGTTATGTCGGCGACTATCAGTTCGTCGTCTTCGGTTAATGTAATGGCAATCTTTCCGTTGGAGCGTATGTTTTCGAACTCTCTCAGGTCGCACTTCTTAATAAGGCCGTTGCGGGTTGCCATAATCATATAGCCCGTTTCGTAGCTCTTTATGGGCAGGAAGGCGGTTATCTTTTCGTCTTCGGTAAGGGGCAGAAGGTTGACGACCGCCCTGCCCTTGCCCGCTCTCGCGGCTTCGGGCACCTGGAAGGCCTTAAGGCAATAGACTTTTCCCTTGTTGGAGAAGAAGAGAAGGTCGTCGTGGGTATTGCACACGAACATATGCTGCACGAAGTCCTCATCCTTTGTCTTATGCGCGGTTATGCCCATGCCGCCTCTGTTCTGGGTCTTGTATTCGTCCACAGAAATGCGCTTTACATAGCCATGGTAGGTCATCGAAATTACCACATCCTTTTGCTCGATAAGGTCGGCTATGTCGATTTCGAAGATGTCGTAGGAAAGCTCGCTCCTTCTCTTGTCGGAGTAGCTGTTTCTTATGATGGCGAGCTCGTTTTTGATTATGGCGCGCACTCTTTCGGGCTTTTCGAGGATTTCCCTGTAATCGGCGATTTCGAGGGTGAGCGCGGCGAGCTCTTCGTTAATCTTTTCGACTTCGAGGCTCGTAAGGCGGGCAAGCCTGGTGTCAAGGATGGCGTTTGCCTGCTTTTCGCTTAACTCGAACCTCTCTATAAGGTTTTTCTGGGCGTCCGAACGCTCTTTGCTGTTTTTGATTATCTCTATAACCTCGTCGATGTTGGCAAGCGCGATTACAAGCCCTTTAAGGATGTGCTCTTTTTCGAGCGCCTTGGCGAGCAGGTAGCGCGTCCTTCTCTCGACTACGACAATCTGGTGGGCGATATAGCTTGAAAGCATTTCCTTGAGGTTTAGAACCTTTGGGACGCCGTCTACGAGGGCAAGGAAGATTATGCCGTTGGAGACCTGAAGGTTGGTTTGCTTATAAAGGGTGTTGAGTACAACCTGCGGCTGGGCGTCGCGCTTAAGCTCTATGACTATGCGCATGCCGAAGCGGTCGGACTCTTCGCGGATGTCGCTTATGCCTTCGAGGCGCTTGTCCTTTACCTGGTCGGCTATCTCTTTAACGAGGTTTGCTTTGTTTACCTGATAGGGTATTTCGGTGACGACAATGCGGTTTCTGCCGTTGTGCTCTTCTATCTCGCATTTGGAGCGAATGACGATGCTTCCTTTGCCCGTCATATACGCCTGCCTGATGCCCATCCTGCCGAGGATTATGCCGCCTGTGGGATAGTCGGGGCAGGGGATGTGCTCCATAAGCTCGTCTATGGTGATGTCGGGGTTGTCTATAAGCGCGATTGTTCCGTTTATGACCTCGGCGAGGTTATGCGGGGGTATGCTTGTCGCCATACCTACCGCTATGCCCTCGCTGCCGTTTACGAGAAGGTTGGGGTACTTGGCGGGAAGCACGGTGGGCTGCATTAGGGTGTCGTCGAAGTTGGGATAGTAGTCTACCGTGTCTTTGTCGAGGTCGCGAAGCAGTTCGCCCGCTATTTTGGAGAGCCTCGCCTCGGTGTACCTCTGGGCCGCGGGCGGGTCGCCGTCTACCGAGCCGAAGTTGCCGTGCCCGTCTATAAGGGTGGCGCGTATCGAGAAGTCCTGCCCCATTCTTACAAGAGCGTCGTAAACGGCGCTGTCGCCGTGGGGATGGTATTTACCAAGCACTTCACCGACGATTCTCGCGCATTTCTTATAGGGCTTATCGTGGGTATTGCCCAGCTCGTACATGGCGTAAAGTATGCGGCGCTGCACGGGTTTTAAGCCGTCGCGGACATCGGGAATGGCGCGGCTGACATTAACCGCCATTGCGTAGCTTATAAAGGATTTCGCCATTTCGTCCCGCACATCGACGGGCACGATTTTGGTTTTAGATAATGTTTCTTTTATCTTATTGATATCGATTTTGCTCTTTTCCATTTTAGATGTCCAACTCCTTTACAAGCTTTGCGTTTTCTTCTATGAAGGCGCGGCGAAGCTCGGGGTGCTCGCCCATCAGGAGGCTGAAGATTTCGTCCGCCTCCTCGGCGTCTTTAACCGTTACCCTTAGAAGGGTTCGGGTTTCGGGATCCATCGTTGTTTCGTAAAGCTGTACGGCGTTCATTTCGCCCAAGCCTTTGTAGCGCTGAAGCTCGTAGTTCGCGCCGTTAAGTGAGGCCTGGTACTCTTTGAGCTCCTCGTCGCTGTATAAATACCTTACTTCCTTGCCTCTTGTCGCCTTATATAGCGGGGGTTGGGCGATGTAAATATGCCCCTCTTCGACAAGCGGGCGCATGAATCGGAAGAAGAAGGTAAGAAGAAGTATCCTTATATGGCTGCCGTCCACATCGGCGTCGGTCATGCAGATTATGCGGTCGTAGCGCAGCTTGCTTATATCGAATTCGTCCTTAAAGCCGCAGCCGAACGCTTTTATCATGGCCTTTATTTCTTCGTTGTCGAGTATGCGGTGCATCCTTGCTTTCTCTACATTAAGAATCTTGCCTCTTAACGGCAGGATGGCCTGGAACTGGCGGTCGCGCCCCTGCTTTGCCGTGCCGCCTGCCGAATCGCCCTCTACGAGGAAGATTTCGCAGTTCATGGGGTCGGTATCGGTGCAGTCTGCCAGCTTACCGGGAAGGGTGGTAGATTCCATGACGCCCTTGCGGAAGGCTTCCCTTGCCTTACGGGCGGCTTCGCGCGCTCTCTGGGCGCTTACGGCCTTTGTGATGAGCTCTTTGGCCGCCTTGGGGTTTTCCTCGAGGTATTCGCTAAGTTTTTCGGTCACTACGCGGCTTACAAAGGCGCGCATTTCGCTGTTGCCCAGCTTGGTCTTGGTCTGGCCCTCGAATTGGGGTTCGGGCAGCTTGACGCTTATTACGGCGGTGAGGCCCTCGCGGACATCCTCGCCGCTTAATTTTTCGTTTTCTTTGAGGGTTTTGGACTTCTGGCCGTAATCGTTTATAACGCGCGTTAAAGCCGCTTTAAAGCCGTCCAAATGCGAACCGCCCTCCTCTGTGTTGATGTTGTTTGCAAAGGTATAAATGACCTCCTCGTAGCCCGTGTTGTATTGGAGGGCTATTTCGGCTATCATGTCGTTGCACATCTCCTCGAAATAGACGATGGAGGGCAGGATTCTTTCTTTGCTCTTATTGAGGTGCTCGACAAAATGCATGATGCCGCCTTCGTAGCAGAAGGATTCGGCTCTCTCGTGCCCTTCGCGCTTGTCTTCGATGCTTATGCGCAGCCCTTTATTAAGGTAGGCAAGCTCGCGAAGGCGGAGGCGCATTCTGTCGTACTGAAATTCGGTGGTTTCGAAAATCCGGGGGTCGGGCAAGAACCTTATGCATGTGCCGGTATCGTCCGCCGCGCCGATTTCGGCAAGAGGGGCGTCGGGTATGCCTCTGTGGTAAACCTGGTGATACACCTTGCCGTTTTGCCTGACATGTATCTCCAGCATTTCGGAAAGGGCGTTAACGACCGAAAGGCCTACGCCGTGCAGGCCGCCGCTTATCTTGTAGCCGCCACCGCCGAACTTGCCGCCGGCGTGCAGCTTGGTAAGAACGACCTCGACTGCCGATTTGTTTTCTTTGGGGATTATACCCGTGGGTATGCCTCTGCCGTTGTCGGTGACGCTGCAGGAGCCGTCCTCGTGCAGGACGACCTCTATATGGGTGCAGTAACCGGCTACGGCTTCGTCTATGGAGTTGTCGACGATTTCGGTTACCAGATGGTGGAGCCCTTTGACATCCGTGCTGCCGATGTACATGCCCGGCCTCTTGCGGACGGGCTCTAACCCTTCCAGAACCTGAATCGCCGACTGATTATATTCGTTTTGAACTTTCTCGGTCATACACCTCTCCTTGCGAAAAGTTTATTACGCTTGTAATTATACCATAATTATATACTATTTGTATATATAAAATCTAATAATTTTTAAGCGTGCGCGTGCGCGCGCGTGTAATCCTCTTTTTCGGGCGCCGAAAGCGCCATTTTCAGGCCTTCTTTGCGCTTAATTTTTGGAATTTTGAATAAATACAGCCTTCGTCGCCCACGGGCGGGGTATTTTGTCTTGTTTTGTCCCCTTTGTTCTAAGCGGATATGCGCAAAAATATGATAATTGTGGATAACTCTGTGGATAAGTGCCGTTTTTGTTGACAACTCGGCGGCGTTTTTTGTTTTCGTTTGTCGAAAACCGCCGAAAACGCAGTCCGCGGTTACCCAAAACATAATAAAATTGACGCTTTGCGAGGGGTTATGTTTGTAGTGGTAAAAAAGCGTATGTTGATAATTATGGCGGCAGCCCTTGCTGTCGTGATTTCGGCGCTCGGGGTCTCCGCCGCGGCAACGGCGTTCTCTCCCGTTCCCGAGGTTGTCGTCGTACTGGACGCAGGCCACGGTGGAAAGGACGGCGGCACAAAAGGCGTCGAAAGCGGGGTGGACGAGGCCGAGATTAACCTTATTATAGTAAAGAAGGTAGAGAAGCTCCTTAAAGATAACGGCATAGGGGTCGTCCTAACCCGAAAAGACCATAACCTGCCTTTCGTCGAATCCATTACGCAAAAACAGCTCGAAATGCAGGCCCGCAAGAAGATTATAGAGGAAGCCAAGCCCAACCTTGTGGTTAGCATACATTGCAACAAGTTTCCCGATTCGTCAAGGAGAGGGGCGCAGGTTTTTTACCAGCCGATAAGCGAAAGGGGGAAGGCGCTTGCCGAATCGCTGCAAAGCAACCTCAATACCTTAAACACCGAATACGCGGGCAGGGCCTTTACAATTCTTAAGGGCGATTATTATATCCTGAATTGCAGCGAGTATCCCTCCGCCATCGTCGAGTGCGGGTTTTTGTCCAACAAGGAGGACGACGCCCTGCTGAATACGCCCGAGTATCAGGATAAGATCGCCTACCGCGTATTTTGCGGTATTATGGGGTATTTGGCAACAGCCGAGTAAAATATCGTCCTAAGGCTTTATGGCACCAAAAAAAGAAAATTTGCGCGCCCCGCGAGGCGCGTTCTTTGTTATTCATAATCGCCCGAGGGATCGGCAAGGTTTAGCATGGGGATGCTGGTTATAGACTTCATAAGGTTGGAGCGCACAAAGCTGAAGCAGTCCTTGTGATTTACGATTATATGGTCGTACAGCTTTATGCCCAGGCTTTCCAGAAGCTTAAACAGAAGCTTTGTGGCGTTTATGTCGTCGCCCGAGGGGTGCAGCTCGCCCGAGGGGTGATTGTGCCCAACGATTACGGCAACGCATTTTGCGCCCAGGATGGTATCGACTATAAGCCTTATGTTTATTTCGGTCTTTGTGGGATCTTCAACGGTAAAGGACTTGGTTCGGACTACCCTTTTCTTGCTGTCGAGGCAGATTACCAGAAACTCCTCGTGCCTTAAGTGCCCTATCCTTTCGAGAACATATTTCCCCGCTTCCTCGAAGTTTTTTAATACCTTGTTTTTATCTACGCCTTCGCTTCTGGCGCGGGCGAATATTCGGTAATAAAGCGAAAAATGAAAAGCCGCCTCTTTTGTCATCCCCTTGATACTTAGAAGATCCCTCTCGGTGGCGTTAAGCACGCCGTCCAAAGACCCGAAAGTGGAAAGAAGCTCCACGGCTATCGGCTTGGTGTCTTTTCTGGGAACATAGGGGTAGAGCATCAGCTCCAGAAGTTCGTGCGGCTCAAAATTATTTATACCTTCGCGACGGGCTCTTTCTTTAACCCGTTGCCTTCTGCCTTCGGCCATTTATCCCTCCTTAAGATAAAATAATTGTAACATAAATGGAAATAAAAGTGTATAATTAATCTGTCAATAACGGTTAAATCGGTCGATAATTATATTTGGCCTCGCCCGAAAGGAGGAAAATCCGGAAATATGAAAGCCGACATCATAAACGCCCAAAAAGCGCTTGCCGATCTTATAAAAATAAACAGCGTCGAGGAGCCTCCGCTGCCCGGTATGCCTTTCGGTAAGGGCTGCGCCGAGGCTTTGGGCTACGCCCTAAAGCTCCTTGAAAAATTCGGCTTTAAGACAAAAAACCTCGATAATTATTGCGGCTGGGGCGAAGTGGGCGAGGGCGAGCTTTTCGGGATTCTCGGGCACCTCGATGTAGTACCCGTGGGGCAGGGCTGGAACTTTCCGCCCTTCGGCGCCGAAATCTCGGACGGAAAGATGTACGGGCGCGGCACAATGGACGACAAAGGCCCCGTTGTTGCCTGCATATTCGCCGTGGCGCGGCTTTTACAGGAGGGCTTGAGGCCCAAAAAGAGAATACGGATAATTTTAGGCTGCGACGAGGAAAGCGGCTGGCTGTGCATGGAACGCTACGCAAAAACAGAGGAAATGCCCGTTATGGGCTTTTCTCCCGACTCCGACTTCCCCGTTATAAACTGCGAAAAGGGCATTGTATATCACAAAATATCTTTCCCTCTGCCCTCTGATATTTTAAGCCTTTCGGCAGGCACAAGGGCCAATGTCGTGCCCGACTATGCCGAGGCAAGCGTGCTATATGACGAAGATATTGAGAGGGTGGCCCGAAAGAGAGGCTGCCAGACCGAGGTAAAGGACGGCGTTTTATATATCTCCGCTTTCGGCAAATCCGCCCACGGCAGCGCCCCCGACAAAGGGGTTAACGCCCTGGTTATCCTCTGCGAGGCTCTGGGCGCCGCCTACGCCGATTTTAACGCGATTTTCAGGGCCTTTTCGGCTCATGACGGCTCGGGAATCGGGCTCAAGCTGTTTGATAAAAAAAGCGGCTCTTTAACGCTAAATCCGGGCACAGCCAAAATAGAGGGCGGCAGGGCGGTTTTCGAGCTGGATATCCGCTATCCCGTATCCTACAATATGGATTTGATTTACGAGATATTAAAGTCCAACCTCCCGCTTTGCGAGATAGAAAGGGGTAATTACCATCTGCCCTTGTATGTCGAGCCCGATTCTCCCCTTGTAAAGGCTCTGCTGGAGGCTTACGACGGCGTTATGGGCACAAAAAGCTCGCCTATATCTATAGGGGGAGGCACTTACGCAAGGTTTTTGCCTTACGGCGTGGCGTTCGGCGGGCAGTTCCCGGGTACCCCCTCTACGATACACCAAAGGGACGAGTATATCGACCTCAAAGAGTTTGAAAAGATGATAGAAATATATTATGAGGCTATAAAAAAGCTGTGTTTTTAGTGGCTTTTGCACTTTGTTTTGTGTTTCTCGTGAAACATCGCTTTTGTTTCACATTAAACATAAACTTATATTTATATGATAAATCGGCTATTTTTATGTGTTTTTAAGCGAAAATTAATACAATCTTACTGGTTTTTGCTAATTTGAAATATAATTTAATACCCCTAAAAAATTTTACCCCTGTTTCACGGGGTTTGTGAAACAAAAAATATGTTATATTCCCCTTTCGGGTTGGATATATTGTTATTTTTAGTTTTATTATTATCGAAACGAAAAGAGCGCCGTTAGGCGCTCCTTTAATTTCTGTTATTAGCCTACCAGCCTTACGGGAAGGATGATGTATTTGAACTTTTCGCCTTCTAAGGGGGTTATAAGCGCGGGGGCGCTGCTGCCGTTGAAGTCTATTTTAATGAAGTCTTCTTTAATCCTGTTAAAGGCGTCGAAGAGGAAACGGCTGTTAAAGGCTATTTCGAGGTCTTTTCCTTCCTGTTTGCAGGGCACATTTTCGCGGAAATTGCCCACTTCTGAGGCGCTTTTTATGGTAATTATGCTGTTTGCTATAGAGAGGCGGGAGTAATTGTTTTTCATGTCGCGCGCTATAAGCGAAGCCCTGCCGAGGCCGCCTTCTATTTCGTTCTTGTTTACGGTTATGCTTGTCTGGTTGGCGACAGGAATTATCTTTTCGTATTGGATGAACTCGCCGTCCATAAGCCTTGCCGTAATGCGCGTGTGCCCGAGGTCGAACATTATATTGTTCTTCTGGATATTTACCTTAATGTTGTCGTCGCCTTCGCCCAAAACCTTGGCTATTTCGGAGAGGCTCTTGCCGGGAACGACTATCTTTATGTCGCCTTTTTGGTCCTCTACGCTGCACTTGGATACGGCAAGCCTGTAGCCGTCAAGGGCAACCGCGGTCATTATTGCGTCTTTTACCTCTATAAGGCAGCCCTTAAGAATGGGGCGGGCGTCCTCGGATGCTACGCAGAACACCGTCCTTTCCACAAGGTCTTTAAGGCTCCCTTCCTTAATAACGACATATTTTTCGTCGTCTACGGGGCTCATTTCGGGGTAGGTGTCCTCGTTAAGGCATTGGATTGTAGTTTCGTTGTCGCCGTAATGTATGTTGAGGTTTTCGCCCTGCCTTTCTATCGCTATGGTGTCTAAATCTGTGAGTTTTTTGACGAAATCGGTGAAAATCCGCCCCGAAACAACCAGTTCGCCTTCTAAAAGAATCTCGGCGTTTATTCTTTTTTCGATAAACAGCTCCATATCCGTGGCGGAAAGGGTAAGGGTAGTGCCCTCGGCGACAAGCCTGATGCCTTCAAGAATGGGAATTGTGGGCTTCTGCGATATAGCCTTGGATACTATGTTAAGCGCTTCGGATAAAGACAGCGGATTACATGTGAATTTCATAAAAACTCCTTTATTAACATTTTTTTATTTGGATTAACAATAATAATAATCCCCGTGGATATGTGGATAAAGTTTCTAAGGGCCCGTTATAACGGCACAAAAGCGGAAAAAGGCTAAAATACCGCGAAGGTTTATGTGGAATAAGTGTAGATAAGTCGGGGTGATGATGTCTACATTTCCACAAATTACTGGGATAGCATTGCCCTTATGTCCTTTATCTTCCTGGCGACCTCCTTGTTTTCCTTCTGGGCGGTAAGCATTTTGTCACGCGAATGTATTATGGTGGTATGGTCCCTGCCGCCGAATATCTGGCCGATTGTAACAAGAGGTAAAGACAAAAGCTCTGTAATAAGATAGATGGCAATCATACGGGCTTCTACTATGTCTTTTGTCTTTTTCTTTCCTATTATTTCGCTCTTGCTTACATGAAAGTAGGAGCAAACAGCGTCTATTATGTCCGAGCTGTCCAGCCCGACCTTTTTTTGCTGGTTGTTTTTGAGGGCTTCCTTAGCGGTTTCGATGTCGGGATAGGGCTTATTTATAAGGTTGGCGTATAAAATAACCTTAGAAAGCGCGCCTTCGAGTTCCCTTATATTGCTGTCAAACTGCTCGGCAAGGTAATAGACGACATCGTCGTTGACGGCAAGCTTTTCCAAAAACATCTTTTTGCGGATAATGGCTATTCTCATCTCCAGATTGGGCGCGCCTATATCCGCCAAAAGCCCGCCTTCGAAGCGCGAGCGCAGCCTGTCTTCTAAAGTGCCTATTTCTTTGGGCGGGCGGTCGCTGGTTAATATGATCTGCTTTCCGCCCTGATAAAGCTCGTTAAAGATATGGAAAACTACTTCCTGAAGGCCTGTTTTTTTCTGCAAAAACTGCACATCGTCTATCATTAAGACATCTACATTGCGGTACTTTTCGCGGAAGGCCCTTAAGGTAAAGGCGTTTTTGTCGGCGGAAGTGTTATTGCTGAGCGCCTCGACATAATCGTTTGTGAGTTTCTCGGTAGGCACATAAAGCACTTTCAGGTGAGGAAGGTGCTCGAGAATATAATTGCCGATTGCGTGAAGAAGATGGGTTTTACCAAGCCCTACATCGCCGTATATAAAGAGGGGGTTGAAACTAAGATAGCCTTCGGCAGAGCCCGGGCTTTTGGCAACCGACTGCGCGGCGTGAAAAGCAAGCTTGTTGGATTCGCCCACCACAAAGTTGTCGAAGGTGTACCTTGATATAAACTGAGGCGGTTTTTCCTTAACGACGGCCTCGGCGGGGCTTTGCCCACGCGCAATCTCTATCTCGCGGGCGTACATGTAGGTGTCCTCGTCGATTATGATATCGACATCGATTATAGAGGACTTGGTTTTGTCCAAAGCCTTGCGGATGAGCTCTTTATAATTCTTGTTTACGGTGATTTTTGCGTGAAGCGAAGGGGCGAGAAGTATAAGCGTGTTGTCCTTTACGCATAAAGGGGTGAGGTTGTCTATCCACAGCATGTACGCAACCGCCGTGATCTCGCTGGATATGTAAGATAAGGTTTCCTTCCAAATCTTGTGTATATCTATCATAATATAAGCATTATAGCAGATTAGGATATTTTTTTCAATCGATAGTAAATTATTATTGTGCTTTTGAAAAGAGCATTACGGAAAATTCCAGTTCGGTTTTTACCTCGTCCAGGGCTATGATGCGGGCAATGCTTTCTTTGGAGGTTTTGTAGAAATAAGGCGTCATCTGCAAAAGGCTTTCTATCATTTTGCCTTTGGCGCAAAAGACATCGGTTGCCGTAATTTTTTCTTTTAGAGTAAAGCCTTCGGGAAAAAAACTTTCCTCCGGGTTTTTGTAAGGCGTCTCGTAAAGAAGCCGCTTAAGCCCCCAAAGATGGTTGGGCCCCGGCACGACTTTAATGATGCTTCCGCTTTCGCTCAGAACCCTGTTTGCTTCGGGCAAATCTATCGGAGCGAAGGCGTTAAGTATGGTGTCGATGCTCCCGTCCGCCGCGGGAAGCGAAGTTATACTTGCTACGACATAAAGATTATCCGGGCAGCGCTTTGCGGCGGCGTTAGCAGCAAAT
>DGDU01000017.1 GCA_002385605.1 Christensenella sp. UBA3944 | reverse complement strand
GCCCTCCGGGAACGCCAAAAAGGGTTGTCTTTTCAGGACAGCCCCTTTGTGTTATGTACATTACCTTGTTTTTTGTAATCAATCTGAACGCCAAAAAACCGCCTTTTGAGGCGGTTTTGTTAGGGTTTAATGACTATATTAATCGAACTCTACCGCTTCGACGGGTTTGCGGGGGTAGATGAGGCCGTGCTTGGGGGGAACGGGATTGTAGACGGTGTCGATGTCGACATAGGCGAGGCCGACTTTGGCTTCGTGATAGACTCCCTTAACTAAAACGGCTTCCATGTTCATGCTGGCGCCGTATACTGCTACGCGGCTGCCGTCTTTAAGGTTAGCCAGCATTTCGGCATAAGGCTTTTTGGTGAGGACTATCCTTGATGCGCTCGAGGCCTGGGCTTGAATAACGGGGACTACAACGGGGTAGCCGTCTTTGTCCTCGTAGGCTAAAAACATAAGCGTGCCTATGCCCCCTAAGAACTTTCGCGCCCACGGGGTGAGGGGCTCTTCTTCACTCTTGCCTTTCATAAAGCCTTTAAGGAAGGCAACCTTAAGGGCATTCAGCACGATGCCGCCCATATCCAGCTTTTTCTTTTCGGAGATATCTATGAGGTCGGCGTAATGCACCCTGTGAATGCCGAAATAGCTGTTGTAGCGGTACAAGGGCTGTTCGTTGAACTTTATGTAATCCTCGCCCTCGGTTACGCTGTGGGTAAAGTTCATTTTGCCCGTCCAGAACTCCTTATTGAGGTTCATTATTATTAATCCGCTCTTAGGGTTCCGGTAAATGTATTTCTTGCTTTCGCCCTCTATAAACTGCCCGAACATCATTTTGTCTTCGCCCTTGTTCATAAGCGAGGACAACAGGCTTATGTGCAAATCCCCTTTATCGTCGAACATCGACACAAGGGCGATTTTGTAGCAATTCATAAAATCTTTTTCGTCCGCTTTGTTGATTCTGTTCATATTATCCCTCCATTAAGGTCATCCCCGACCAGATAACATTTTTTACCCCCGCTTTGCGGGCGGTCTCGGCTAACTGCTCCATTCTTTGCTTCTTTACAAGGGGCGTTTTGGCGAATTCCCACTCGGTGTAAAGGCGCTCGTACTTGTCGCGGCAGAGGTTATTGAAGGAGCAAAGCTCCCATTTGTCTGCGGTATCCCCTATGAATTCCGCCAAAACCTTTATGTTCTCTACACAATCGGTCGCGCCCGGGATTACGGGAGTGCGCACCCAAAGCCCCTTTCCGTCCGTCTTACACTTTTCGGCAAGGTAGAGATAGTTTTCCTTTATAATATCCGGCCCCTGCCCCGTGAAGTGCTTATGCAGCAACTCGTCCGAAAGCTTAAGGTCGTAAAGGAACAAATCGGTATAAGGATAGACATTGTCGATATCCTTTTTGCCGCAGAACCCGCAGGTATCTACCGCCGTGTGGACGCCCGCTTCTTTTAGCTTCTTAAGAAGCTCCGCCGCCTCGGCGCTTTGCGAAAGCGCCTCGCCACCCGACAGCGTTACCCCGCCGTCCTTGCCCCAATACGCCTTATCTTTTATGAGGATTGCAAATGCCTCGTCGGCGCTCATCTTTACGCCTTTTACCTCGATAGCGCCGGCGGGGCACTCTTCGGCGCACTTGCCGCACCTTTGGCAAAGCGAAAAATCGATTACAATTTTCCCGTCCTTAGACGAAATCGCTTTGTCGGGGCAAACCGCGAGGCAGGTGCCGCAGCCTATGCATTTTACCGCCGTCCATTCGGTATGCGGGCGTGGGGAGATGCTTTCGGGGTTGTGGCACCAGCGGCACTTAAGCGGGCAGCCCTTGAAAAAGAGCGTCGTCCTCAGCCCCGGCCCGTCCTCGGTTGACATTCGCTGAAAGTTAAGTATTATCATAATCAGTACTGCCTGTGGCTTTCGCGGGCGATAATCTCGTCCTGAAGCTCTTTGCCTACCGAAACAAAGTAGGCGTTGTAGCCCGTTATGCGCACAAGGAGGTGCCTGTAATTTTGCGGGTGCGCCTGGGCGTCCTTGAGCATATCGACATCAAGGATATTTATCTGAAGGGCGGTGCCGCCGTTAAGGCAATAGCCCCTTAAAAACGACTTGAATTTTTCCTTATGATGGGCGTCTT
Source organism: Christensenella sp. UBA3944 (assembly GCA_002385605.1). GTDB lineage: Bacteria > Bacillota > Clostridia > Christensenellales > DTU072 > Firm-09. Next base: position 4,857 of record DGDU01000017.1, on the reverse strand, counting down.
TAAGGAGCGCCGTATTGAAGGTTATGGTGTGGCTGGCGCCGTTGGGCAGATTGTTGAGGTAGTCTAGGTAATCGCCTTCCTCTCCCTTTCCGCCTAAGACCTTGCCCACCGAGTTGCTGTTTGCCGTAGGCCCGAATATATCCGCTCCGTTCGAGGGGCAGATGGCGTTTGAGAGGAACTGGTTTTCGTTTCTGCCGTTGGGGCTTGCCTTTAGGATATATCCCGAGCCTATCCAGTAGTTCCACGAAAGCATACCGGGCCTGAACTGCCTGCCCGTCGAGCGTGTCTTGTATTTCCAGACCTCCTCCGCCCAGGTATCCATAACTTTAAGCCCCAGGGCGTCGGCCTCGTCGTCGTCCCGCCCGTATTTCGGGGCTTTGTAGAGCGCCTTGGATTGGAGAATCTCGTACCCCTTCCAGTCGGCTAGCAGGGCTTTGCGGAGCTCTTCGAGGGTGCATTCCTTCTTGTCGTAAACGAGGTATTTTACGGCAAGCAGGCTGTCCACCGTCGTGCCGAAGGTTACGCCTTCCATGGTAACGAAGCCTATCTCTGCCCCGCCCTGCGTTATATCCTTGCACTTTTCGCGGCAGCCCTTAACAAGCAGCGAAAGGTACGGCGTGGGGTGATACTCTGCCCTAATGCTCTCGGAAAGCTCGTAATTTTCGACCATTTTCTTTATGATGAAAGCCGTTTGCTTACCGAATGCGGCGTAAAACTTGTCGAAAGTATCCAGCTCGTTAAGCTCGCCCGTAACGGGGCCTTCCTGCACTATCTCGGTATACTTGCCCGTCATCGGGTCGAAGTAAGGCGCCATATCCTTGCCGTTGCCGAACACAAGCTCGACGGCTTTAAGGAGGTTAACATTGTTGTCCACCGTGCCGCTTCTGTCGTTGCCAACCATTGTATTTTCGAGGCAGCCGACGGGGGCGTATTCGTGCACATTGGAGAGGTTAATAAGGTGCTCTATCTTTGCCCTCTTAATAAGAGCTATACGATTTAATCGGAAGAATAAATAAATATGAAAAAACAATTACCTTTGCTATCGGAGTATAACAAATACCGGGCGTTGACTTTCGCCCGGTATTTTGGTGAATTCATATATAACAGCCTGCTGACCGTATTTCTTAAGGATCGCGGGTTTTCGGGGGCCGAGCTGGGCACCCTTCTTTCTTTTTCGCCTTTTATAGTCGCCCTCACCCTGCCTCTTTGGGCAAGAATCGACAGGGGTATGGCGAAAAAGATACTTCTTCTTTCGTCCTGCGCGGTGATATTCGTAACACAGCTTTTATTGTATTTCAGCACCAGTTTCACAATTACGGCTATTTGTATGCTGTTGTATTCTGTTGCCCGCGCGCCGCTAGCGCCTTCCCTCGATTCGATGACGGCTATATACTGCCTTGAAAACAAAAAGGAATACTCTTTGATCCGAAGCTGGGGCTCGGCGGGGTACATATTCGCCATCATGGTGGGCAGCTGGATGTACGACCGCGCCGATTTTATGGCGATAACCGTTGTTTCGACGGTTTCTCTGGGGCTGTTTATCTTTTTCCTGTTCTCGACAAAGACTCTTGACACCGATAAAGTAAAGCTAAGCCACTCGGAAGAAAATCACGACCTCAAGCTGCTGTTTACGAACAAGGCTTTTATTACTTTTCTTATCCTTCAGCTTATCTGCGCGGCGACCCTTACCGCGATGAATAACTATGAGATTTTGTACCTTAATTTCCGCGGAATACCCACACGGAACTTCGGGATTACCACGCTTGTAAGGGTGAGTTCGGAAATAGCCGCGCTGTTTCTCTTAAGAAAGGTAAAGCTTTCTTACAAAACCCTTTACCTGATAGCTCCCTTCCTGGTTATACCTCAGATTGCCGTAAGCTTTTTTGAGCTGCCTACGATACTTATCTACTTCACGATGATACCCAGCGGGGCCGCAAGCGGTTTCTTTATTTATCTTACCAACCGCTATATATCGATAATTGTGCGCCGCCGCAATATTACGGCTGCAAGCTACGCTCAGGTTATGCTGCAAAGCGTATTTACTGGTCTTTACCTGATGGCGGGCGGAAGCGTGATAGACACCATGGGCATAACATATATCTACCTCTTCGCGGGCTGCCTTTTCGCGCTGTCGGCAATCTTTGTGCTGATATTTTTCCGCAAAAACCCCCGCCCAGCTTTCATGGACGAGGAAGTTGCCGAAAAACCCGCCGCCGTAACGGCGAATTAGCCCTACTTATCCCCTTTTATAAGAGAAATTATCTCTTTAAGAAGCTCCTCGGTAGTTTGCGAGGGGGCTTCCTGAACCACAGGGGCGACAGTTACCTCGGGGGTTTGGGCAGGCGCCTCGGGAACGACGGTTATTTCGGTGTTTTCGGTGGCATGGCCTTTGCCGTTTTTTACGCTTATCACGGTTTTTACCTTGCCTCCCGTTTCCTTAAGCCTGTTGAGAGCCTTGACTATCAGGAAGAGGACAAAGGCGGTCGAGATAAAGGTGATTATGGCACTTATAACCGCTCCCCAATCGAGAATGACTGCCTCCGAAACCACATTACCCTGCGTGTCGATAACCGCATCCCTAAGCACCGATTTAAGCGCGCCCGTGCCGTTTGCGCCCGGTATCCAGTTTATGAGGGGGCGAAGGATGCTGTCTACCAAAGCGGTGACGATGGCGGTAAACGCCGAGCCTATAATCAGGCCGACCGCAAGGTCCATCACGCTGCCCCTGTTGATAAACTCTTTGAACTCCTTAAAAAACTTTTTCATAAAAAACTCCTTATTTCCGTTTCGGGCGACCGTTATCCGTCAAATTGTCTACCGAAAACAGCTCTTTGAGCCTTTCGGGGTGCCTTAAAGTAAACCCGTCGATGTTAAGCCTGTTGCTTACCATGACATCCCCATTGTAATACACATCCATCTTTTTGTAAACGGGACAATAAACCGTAAAGCCCGCTTCCCTTAAGAACTTAAGCCTCTCGTCCTTTGCCGAAAGGTGCATTCCGAAGGGCGAAATATATATATCCGACTTTCCCGCGACGGGCTCGATAAGTTCCTTCCACTTCTTTGTGTCGGTTACGAGCATGTCATAGCTAATGCTGCCGTCCTTAAACTCGCTGCGGTGGCTGTAGCTGTGGCAGGCTATCCGCCAGCCGTTTTTCTTAAGCGCGTCGGCAACCTTTTTAGCTTCCCTCACGGCCTCGCCTTTTTGCACGCCTTTAAGAGCCTGAATCCTGTAGCCGAAAACGCCCTCGTACCCCGTAACGGCGACAATTCCTTTGGCGCCGTTATACGAAAAATCAGGGTGTTTTTCGACAAACGCGTCGACTATGGGCATAACATCGCCTTCATAGTCCAGATACATTTTGTCTTTGTTGTTTTTTACCAAAGCCGCAAGTTTGCCGTTATTATCTACCGTAAGCCTTTGTGCGAAGCCGTCGTTTTTCATATATTCGTAATAATTAACATCGTCCACAGACAGGATTAATGGCTTTTTGCCCTTAGGTAGCATTAAAGGCTTACTCGAAATCCCGCAGCTTCTCGCATAATGGACATCCACAAGCGCAAAACCGTTTTCGTAAAGGCGGGTAAGTATCTTTTTGAATTCGTTTCTTGTAACCATCCAGTTGTCGTACCCTTCGGCGCGGGGGCCGTTAAAGGCTGCCTCGGGGTCGAGTATGAGGCTATGAAAAAATATATGGTATACCTTGCCCTCGTAAGGCGAAAGCCCTTCCGCCGAGGCGCTCTCTCCTTCTTCGGAACCCCCCAAAGGCAGAAATATACCCGTAAACAACACAACCAGCAATACGGCAATTATAAATTTTTTCATATATCTAGTTTGTTTAATCGTAAGGCATATAAAACTGCTTAAGGAATCAAACCGAAAGCCCCGCGCATAATAACAAAAAGAGGGTCTATGAAACACAAAAGATTGGCGATTGTTTTGACTGCAGTTTTGCTCTCGGCTATCGCGTCGCTTTCCATTTCGTCCCCCGCCGCTTTTGCCTATGAGGAAAAATGCGGGATATCCGAAAACGAATCCCTGGAAACCGCCGCCACAACCTACACGGTGCAAAAAGGCGACAGCCTGTGGAAGATTGCCGTAAAATATGAAGTGGGGATATCCGAACTGATAGCCGCTAACCCGCAAATCGCAAACCCCGCCCTGATATATCCCGGGCAGAAAATATCCATACCCAACGCCGCCCCCCTGAAGTCCATCGAGGACGAAATCGTAAGGCTTGTGAACATCGAAAGAAGCAAAAACGGGCTTGCCCCGCTAACATCTAACTGGCAGGCGGCAAGGTGCGCCCGCATAAAGTCGCAGGAGATGATAGACAAAAACTACTTCTCCCACACCTCGCCCACATACGGCTCGCCGTTTAAGATGATGGAGTCCTTCGGCTTAAGATTCTCCGCCGCCGCCGAAAATATCGCCTACGGGCAGCGCACGGCGCAGGAAGTTATGAACAGCTGGATGAACTCGCCGGGGCACCGCGCAAACATCTTAAGTAAAAGTTACACCCAAATAGGCGTAGGAGTCGCCAAAAAATCCAACGGCACGCTGTACTTTACCCAGATGTTTCTAAAGCCCTATTAATAATTAACCTAAAACATAAATATGCAATATCCCCCGTCTTTGGCGGGGGATTCCGTAACGGTATCTTGTCTATCCTTGGATTGGGTTTTATTTAAATCTTCTATGGTTATGACATTCTCCGTTACTATACCTTATCCTGTCTAAAAACTCGACATTTACACCCTCTAAAAAAGATTTTTGTCAATACGCCCAATATTCTGAATATCTGGTTTTGACACAAATAAAAAACCGCCCTTTTGGGGGTTAGTCTTAGGGATTTT
>DGDU01000001.1:2453-16862 GCA_002385605.1 Christensenella sp. UBA3944 | reverse complement strand
GGTTTTACGCTTATCTCAATACGGTTTCCGTCCCGCTCGACTACTAGTTTTACGGATTCGTCCTTACAACCGTTAACAATCTGCGCCAAATCCTGAACGGTACTTACATCTATACCGTTAACGCTTACGATTAAATCACCGGGTAAGAGCTGCTCGACACCTTCGGGCTTGCGCGCCCCCTCTCGCGTTATAACCGCCCTTGTGTCGGCTACAATAAGTTTGTCGCTGGACGCCACAACCCCGATGGGAGTGCCCCCGAGATACACAGAATTGGGTGCCGCGGCATACGCGCCCCAGCTAAATTCGAAAAATATAAAAGATAAACAGAAAACTAAAATAATAAGAAATGTCGATAATAACGCTTTTGATGTTTTTCTCATTCGAACCGCCTTCAAAGTATAGTTTTCGATAGAAGGCACCAAAATATAAACTTCCCGATTGACAGCTTTTGGAGAGTATTATAAATTAAGTTAAAATATAGAATACTCGACGGTTATTCGAGCGATTTTTTGTAGTTATTGGCCCATTCTTTAAGTTCTCTGGCGTTTTCCTGCCCGCTCTCGCTGCTTTCCAAAGAACCCGCCAGCCTCATAATCTCGGTGATGGACGACTGCGGGCTTAGCAGCTCGACAAAGGTTAATGTTTTCTCTCCCTCTACCCGCTTGGATATGAGGTAATGGGTGTCTGCCATCGCGGCAAGCTGAGGAAGGTGTGTAACGGCGAGAACCTGCCTTGTCTTTGCTATATTGTACAGCTTGCAGGCCACAACCTTGGCTATCCTTCCGCTTATGCCCGTGTCGATTTCGTCGAACACAAGGGTGTCGATGCCCTCAAGTTCGGCGGTGATATTTTTGAGCCCCAGCATAAGCCTGCTTGTTTCGCCGCCGCTCGCTATTTTCGCGAGGGGCTTAAGCGGCTCGCCTTTGTTGGGGCTTATAAGGAATTTTACATCGTCCGCACCGTTTTCGGTGAGATACCCGGGGATATCGCCTTCGGGATATGTAATTTCTACCTTGAAAACGCTGCCTTGCATCCCGAGGTCGGCGAGGTTGGACTCTATAGCTTTTTCGAAGCCGATGGCATCCTCCGCTCTAATATCATGCATCTCTTTGGCGAATTTTACTGCTTTATTAAGCTCAAATTCGGCGGTTGCGGCAAGCTCTTCTTCTTTTTGGGCGGAGTTTTGCAAGTCAAAAAGCTCTTCTTCGGCTTTTGCCTTAAAGTTTTCGATTTCCTCTACCGTGGCACCGTACTTTCTCTTTATAGAGCGGATTTCGTCTATGCGTTTTTCGATGCTTTCGAGCTTTGTGGTGTCGAAACTGCTGTTTTCAAGCTCGTCCTTTAGGCTGTAAATGATATCCTCAAGCTCGATTTTTGTGCTTTCCAGCCTTTCGGCGAGTTTTTCGTAGCTTTCGTCGTATTGCGACAGCGTATTAAGCTCCTTTATTGCGCTCTTTACCGAAGGGGCGGCGCCGAAGCCGCTGTCGCCCTCCAGAAGCGTAATCGCCGAGCCTAAGCCGTTTATCAGCTTCTGGGCGTTGTAACACTTAGAGCGTTCTTTGATAAGCGCCTCCTCCTCGCCCTCCGCAATGTTTGCCTTTTGTATTTCGGCAATCTGGAATTCCAGAATATCCATTTTGCGGGCGCGCTCTTCCTTTGAGGACAAAGCCCTTAATTCCTGCGTCGCACGCTTGTATTCGCCGTATGCCGCAAGATACTGCTCTTTTATCTTGGAGAGTTTTTTGGAATATTTGTCGAGAATTTTTATGTGGTTGCTTTCGTTAAGTATCGCCTGGTTTTCGTGCTGCGAATGGATGTCTACGAGAAGCGACACAACCTTTTTTAATACGGATAAATTAATAAGCGCCCCGTTTATGCGGCACTCGCTGCGCCCGTTTTCGCTCATCGTGCGGCGGACGATAAGAAAATCGTCCTCTTCGATGCCGTTTTGTGAGAGGATTTCGCTTATTTCCTCGTTTTTGGGGCAATCGAAAACAGCCTGGACGCTCGCCGTTGTTTCGCCGAAGCGTATAAGCCCCTTATCCGCCCTGTCGCCGAGCACAAAATTCAGGCTGTCTATAATGATAGACTTGCCAGCGCCCGTTTCGCCGGAAAGGATGTTGAGCCCTTTGCTGAACTCGAGGCTAAGTTCGCTTATAAGAGCGATATTTTTTATGTGGAGAGAGATTAGCATATCTTTAGTCCATTAAGGAGCGGAATTGCTCTATTATCTCGGGTACCCTCTTGTCGTCGCGGCAGATCACCAGGAAGGTGTCGTCGCCGGCTATTGTCCCGACGATGTCGGGAATGGAAATTTCGTCCACCAAAGCCGACGCGGCGTTGGCGCCGCCAGATATGGTCTTTATGACTATAAGGTTGTTTACATAGTCTATGTGCGTGACCGACTGGTGGAAGATGTTTTTTAGCTTCATCAGCTTGGGATAAAGCGGCTTTACATAGCGGGGGCGCCCGCCCTTTCCGCCCGCCTCTTTAATAAGGCCAAGCTCTTTTATGTCGCGGGAAATGGTCGCCTGCGTGACATTGTAGCCTGCGTCCTGCAGGGCTTCCAGAAGTTCTTGCTGTGTTTCGATATCCTTAAGAGCGATGACTTCAAGTATCTTGTTTTGCCTTTGTTCTCTAGACATAATCCCTCCGCTAACCGAGCGTACTCATTTTTGCAAGTAGTTTTCTGTAGTAATTGTATTTTTTTAGCCTTATAAACTGCGCGCTTAGCTCCGAACGCTTTACCTTTACGATGTCGCCCTCGCTTAAAGTGAGAAGGTCGTCGCCGTCGATATTAAGGTTAGTTTCGCCGTCGGATTTGGTAAGCTCGATTGTAACCTCGCTGTCGTCCGAAATGATATACGACCTGGAATTGAGGGAGTGCGGGCACACGGGGGTGATTATCATGGCGTTAACCTCGGGCGCGACAACAGGCCCGCCCGCCGAAAGCGAATACGCAGTCGAGCCCGTGGGCGTGCATACTATAACGCCGTCGGCGCTGTAGCTGTTAAGCGTGCTGCCGTTTACCTTTATGGCAAACCTGATAACCTTGGTGCTTCTGCCCCTCGCGAGCGCGACCTCGTTGAGGGCTTTATATGTTTTTCCGCCGAAGCTTACATCGAGAATGCCGCGGGATTCGGTATAGAAATCCCCCTTCTCTATCTGCTCGAACACGGTGTCCAGCTCGTCTAAAGTTTCGACTTCGGACAAAAAGCCCAGCCTTCCGAAGTTAATGGCGATAATAAGCGTACGGTATAAAGCGCATTCTTTTGCTATGCGCAAAACCGTGCCGTCGCCGCCCAAAACGACTATCGCCTCGGCGGCCTTTGCCAGATCGTTTTTGTTAAGGGCGGGAGCGTCTATATTGAGGCAGGCAAGCTGGTCCCAAACATAAACTTCGTGACCCCTCCCCTTTAGCACGGAAGAAAGCGTCTTCGCCGCCGTCCCGTCTGTGTCTCTCTCCAGATTTGAGAAAATACCGATTCGCATAAATTACCTTCTTTATATTAATGCGGCGGCTTTATCGCCTCCGCTCTTGATTATGTATATTATACATAAAAAATTGCATAAAGACAATAACTTTATGACCAATATATTCACGGGGTACTTATGCGCCGAAACAATGAATAAAATATTCCTGATTCTTGTCGGCAAAAGGCTTGGGGGCGGTAGTAATGCCGCTAACCCTTAAGCCTAAGGATATGCAAAAGTCCGAGATCTCCTTAACAGCCTTTTCGGCGGCGGATTTGTTGGCAATACCCGATTTTGTGAGGAATTTTTTGCCGACTTCGAATTGAGGCTTGATTAGCGCCACAAGGGAAGAGTCGTGCTTAAGAAATTGAGTAAGGGCGGGAATAACGAGTTTCAAAGATATAAAAGAAACATCGACAACTATGATATCCGCCTTTATCCCTATGTCCTCGAAAGAGAGGTAGCGGGCATTCAGCTTATCCTTTACGACAACCCTGCCGTCGGTCGCGAGTTCGGGCGGAAGGGCGCACTCGCCGACATCCACGGCGTATACCTTTGCCGCGCCCCTTTTGAGCATTACATCGGTAAAGCCGCCGTTTGAGGCGCCTATATCTATAACGGTTTTGCCCGCCGGGTTTATGCCGAAATCTTCTAAAGCTTTAACAAGTTTAATACCGCCCAAAGATGCGAAATCGTCGGTTTGGGATACCTCAACAAGGGTTTCGGGGGTTATTTCAGTAGATGCTTTATTCGCGGGGGCGCCGTTTACGAGTACTCTTCCCAGCTTAATAAGGTTTTGGGCGTGCGTCCTCGACCTGGCCAATCCGCTTATGTATAAATATAAATCAAGCCTCATTTTTGCTTTCTCTCGAACACCGAAAGCATCCTTGAAACCATAAGGATGATTTCTTTGGAGTGCTTAATCGCCAAAGATTTGAATATCGCCTTGCCGCCAACCGTGAGCGCGGCAACCACGCTTGAGAGAAGCACCGACACCCAAAACGATAACGAACCCGGGGCGTTTACGGTAAGGCTTATGACTATCGACAGGGTGCAGGAGCCGCTTACTATGCCGCAGATGTCGCCTATTACATCGCAGCAGATGTTGCTAACCTTCTCGGCGTTTTTAACCAGCTTTATTGCCATCCTGCTGCCTTTAACCTTGCGGGACGCCATCGAAAGAAGGGGCGCGAGCTCGCAGGAGGTCGCGGCAACCCCTATCGCGTCCAATACAATATTGATGGCGATAAGCAGTATAAGCAGCATAAACGCCGCCGCGACATGCGCCGTAGATGTAGTTATTTCGGTAATTACGGTAAATAGCGCCGAAAGAAAAAATGTTGTTATGGTTATTGAAATCGTCCAGACGGTTACTTTGTTTATATTTCTTGCGGCCTTTGGCTTTCTTGCTTCTCCCGCTGTGCCGCGTTCGCCGTCTTCATTTGAGGCAACAGCCTCACGGTCCTTTTTGATTTTCACACATAACCTCTTTTATATAAAAAAGATTGGTGGTAGAGATTGAGTAAACCTTGCGCCTTCAGGTTCGGTAGGATTTCCCAGCGGGGTACTTGTCGTCGCCGCCCAAGCAGTTTCCTTTTAAACCCCGCTATACCGGATTGCTCGCGGTATAACCGAATCGCCACTTAGTGCACACTATAATCCTCAATCCTGACAGTCTAGAAATTTTCTTTGACGGAATGGATACAACCTATCCTTTTTTGCAGCTAAGGGTTTCAAGGGCAAAGGGCTTGGCGCGCCTGCGCCGGCGGCCTAAGCCTGATAACCTATCCACGCCCGCCACTCAAGGCAAGCTACTCTGCACACAGCTTTGTTTACCGCGATGCAGGTTTAATCCCAATCAGTAGACATCTTCTGCTGCCCACCGGAGAGGGTCTCCACGGTAAGTGGGTCGGGTTCGGCATGCCATTGCCGACCGCCCATTTACCTTAACTCCCAGCATCAGCCCGGGTTTGGGCAACCCAAGCCAACACAAGAAACTTCATCGATATGCTCTTGACGGTATTTTAACTCCGTCCTCGATTGTATCGTATCCGACTAGAATACTGTACCACCAATCGTGTCAACTATTATATCACATGCCGGCCTGATACGCAAGCGGGCGAAGGGGTATGCGGGTTTTACCAGTAATTATACAAAAACACCGCAAAAACAGCCCGAATGTCTGTAAGCCTGCCTTATGTTAGTCTATGAGAAAGCGCCTCGGCATATTCGTAAAAGCGGGTGTCAACTATGCCCATCTCTTCGGAGAGGGCTTTTATTTCGCGGTTAGCCTCGCAAACCATTGCGCCGGCTTTTTCTTCCCCGAAGAGGGTAACAAAGGTTAGCTTATCCTTGTCCTGCCCTGCTTTATAGTCTAAAATATCGTCCACAAGCTGGAAAACAAGACCTATCCGCCCGGCAAGCTTTGTCATTTTGCCGAGGTTGGGCGACGCCGCCGCTATATACGGCGCGCAGATTGCTGCTTTGATGAGAGCCCCCGTCTTAAGCGAATACATATTAAGCATTTCGGATTCGGTGTATTGGGTTTTTGATATATCTATAGCCTGCCCCCCTGCCATGCCCGTGGCTCCCGCGGCTTCGGCAATTTGTTTTGCGGCGCTTAAAAGTGCGGGGTCATTCAGGCAGGCACTTAACATAATTTCAAAGGCAAAATTCAATAACCCGTCGCCGGCGAGCACTGCCGTAGCCTCGCTGTACGCCTTGTGGACGGTGGGCGCGCCCCTTCTGTAATCGTCGTTGTCCATGCAGGGCAGATCGTCGTGGATAAGGGAATATGTGTGAATGCACTCTAAAGCGGCCGCGAGCGGCAAAACACGCCCGTGCGGCATCCCGATTGTTTCGGCGCTTAGAAGCATAAGGGTGGGCCTTACCCTCTTGCCGCCGCCCATAAGGGCATATTCCATAGCCGAAAAGAGCTTCTCTTCGGTTTTATCCTTAATGGAGTTCAGGCGGGATTTAAGCTCGCCCTCGATTATGCTTTTGTAATCAGAGAGGCCTTTCATTTTCGAGGTTTAATTCTATTCTTTCGGCTTCGTTTTTAAGGAGTTCCAGCTTGCCCTTGGCTACCCTTATGCCTTCAAGGCAGGTTTTTGCCGTTTCGATTGCCTCGTTGAAAGCGGCAAGGCTGGCGTCTATCGAGAGGGTTTCGCTCTCGAGCTTTGCCACAAGCTTGTCCAGCTTTTGGATTTCGTTTTCGATATTCATAGCAATATCTCCTTACTTTTCGATATTTACGGATTTTACTTCGGCGTCCAGAGTGCCGTCGGCGCCGTACAGCCTGAAGGCGTCTCCCGCCTTGAATTCGGCTATTTTATTAATTTGTCTATTGCCGCTCATCGCCCTGAAGTAGCCTTTGCCCAGGATATTAGCGGGGTTGAGGGCGGAGAGCTTGGACAAAAGGTTTTCGGTTTTGCGTTCGCTTGCCGAAAGTTTTGCTTCGGTAAGAAGTTCGGCTTTGGTTACCGCCTTGTTTATCCTTTGGGTGTAGCTGTCTAACTTAGCCTTGCAGATATAATTCACCTCTTTGGTACTGCTTAAGACTTTATTATACAATGCGTCCGTTCTTGCCGTGAGCGTTTTGGCGGCGTATTTAATCGTGGATATAATTTGCTCTGCGATTTCATCTGTGTCAAAACTTAGCATTTCGGCGGCCGCCGTGGGTGTCATAGCCCTGGCGTCGGCGGCAAAGTCGGTTAGCGAAAAGTCGGTTTCGTGCCCCACCGCCGATACCGTAACCGTTTTCATATTATATACCGCTCTCACTACGCGCTCGTCGTTAAAAGGCATCAAGTCCTCGACGGAGCCGCCGCCCCTCGCGAGAATTACGGCGTCGAAGCCCTGCTTATCCGCAAGCCTTAAGCCGTCGCAGATAGCCTGTGGGGCGCCTTCGCCCTGCACGGGCACATTTATTACGGTTATGTTTGTTATCTTATTTGTTTTGCGGAAGGTGTTTACCATATCGTAGATGACCGCGCCCGACATGCTTGTCACTATGCCTATGTTCATCGGGAATCGGGGAAGCGGCCTTTTGCGTGAGGTGTCAAACAGGCCTTCTGCGGCAAGTTTTTGCTTTAACTTCTCTAATTCCGCAAAGAGTTTGCCCCTGCCGAAGGGCTCTATTTTGTTTACGATAAAGCTCATCCTGCCGCCACGAGCGTAAAAGTCGGGGGAGCCGAAAAGTATTACCTGCTCGCCGTTTTGCGGAAGGTAGCTTTTGCCGAAATTGAAAAAGCACGCCTGAAGCTGCGCGCCTTCGTCCTTTATTGTGAAATATAAATGGCTTCCCGATACGGAGAGCCCCGAAACTTCACCCAGCACGGGAATGTTCTGGAGCAGCTCTTCGCCGGATACAATCCTACTTAGGTAATAATTGAGTTCGGAAACGGTAATATAATTAATCTTTGCCATTTTGCAGTTCGTATGCCTTAAGGGTGTTGGACATAAGCATAGCTATTGTCATAGGCCCTACCCCTCCCGGCACCGGGGTTATATATGAGGCTTTGGGGGCGACACTCTCGAAGTCTACATCGCCGGCAAGCCCCGCTTCCGTGCGGTTTATTCCAACATCTATTACAACCGCGCCCTCTTTTACCATATCGGCGGTGATGAGCTTTGCCCTGCCTACGGCGGCGACAAGTATATCCGCTCTTTTTGTGTGCCCGGCGAGGTCGGGGGTGCGGCTGTGGCAGATTGTTACGGTGGCGTTTCGGAACAAAAGAAGGCTTGCGACAGGCTTGCCTACTATATTCGAACGCCCGACAACGACGGCGTTTTTGCCTTCGATGGGGATATTATAATAATCCAGAAGCGCTAATACGCCTAATGGCGTGCAGGGCACAAGCTGCGGGTCGCCCATATTGAGGCGCCCTATCTGAAACGCCGAAAAGCCGTCTACATCCTTATGGACATTTATAGCCTTGAGGATTTTGCCCTCGTCGTAGCCTTTTGGCAAGGGAAGCTGGACAAGTATGCCGTTTATTGTTTCGTCCGCGTTTAGGCGGGAAATGAGGCTTAAAATATCCTCCTCGGGTGTGCCGTCCTTAAACTCGTACATATAAGAACTAATGCCTACTTCCTCGCAAGCCCTTACTTTGTTGGATGTATATATTTTGCTGGCGGGGTTGTCGCCCACTAAAATTACGGCAAGGCCTATGGGTTTGCCGCATCTCTCGACCGCCCGGGCGATAGCGGTTTTGAGGTTGTTCTTTATATCCTGCGCGACGCTTTTACCGTCAATTATCCGCATCTTTGGTAAGCTCCTTATAAACAGAGGACAAAATACCGTTTACATACTGATGGCTTTTTTCGGTGGAATAGGTTTTAACAAGCTCGACAGCCTCGCTTATGGATACCGACATCGGAATATCCTTCATATATTTCATTTCGTATATGGCAAGAAGCAGCGCCGCGAGGTCGGGCCTGTAAATGCGGTTTAGCGAAAACTTGTCGGAGTATTTTTCGATATACGAAGTGAGGTCGGAATACTTGTCGATTACTCCCTCGTATACCGTGCGCATATATTCGAAATCCTTTTTGCTCATGTCTATGCTTGTGGCAAGTTCGAGCGACTTGGGGTTTTCCTCTTTGTGGAATAGATATTCAAAAATCAGCTTGAAAACCGCTTCTCTTGCTTTTTTTCTGCTTAGCATAGACCGCCCCGTTAGATTAAATTAATATTGGATACATGTACATTGATTTTTTTGACCTTGAACCTTGTGCCTTCCTCGACATCGCGCTTGATGCGCTCCTGAAGGGCGCAAACCACCTCGGGAACGCGATAGCCGTAATCGACGCTTACATAGATGTCGATAATTGCGGTTTCGTCGTCGTCAAGAAAGACATGGACATTGCGGTCTTTTAGCGTGCTAAGCCCGAATCTGTATTTTATAAGCCCAAGCTCCAGCGAAGCGCCCTCGGTATTCTCGACCGCGTTATTGGAAATTGAGGCGATTATGCTGTTGTATCTCGTAAGAGCCTGGGAGTTTATCTTTTTGGACATAATATCTCCTATAACCGAGCTTTAGTCCGAAGCCTGTTTACGGCTTTTGCGCTTAATTAATAATACCTATTATTTACAAAAAAGTCAATGTTTTACTATATATACAAGCCCCCGCAAATAAAAAACGGCGGTGAGCCGCCGAAGGTTAATAGGTTTTCAGCTTGCTTATTTCCTTTTCGGTGAGGTAGCGGTATTCGCCCCTGCCCAGCCCGCCGAGTTTAAGGTCGCCTATCGAAACACGCTTCAGGAATATTACCTCTTTGCCGATTGCCTCGAACATCCTTCTTATCTGGCGGTTGCGGCCCTCGAAGATGGTAACCTCGAAGCGTGAAACCTTGCCCTCTTCCTCCATCCTTACAAGCTTTATCTTGCAGGGGCGGAGCTTGATATCGTCTAATTCTATGCCGTTTCGGAGGGCGGCAAGGTCGCTCTCGGGCACCGTGCCCTCTACCTTGGCTATGTATGTTTTAGGGATCTCGTGCGAAGGGTGGGTGAGCTTGTGAGCGAGCGCGCCGTCGTTTGTCAGAAGGACAAGACCCTCGGAATCGTAGTCCAGCCTGCCGATGGGAAACAGCCTTATATCCTTAATATTGACATAATCGAATATCGTCTTTCTGCCCTTATCGTCCTTTACAGAGCAGATGCAGCCCTTAGGCTTGTTGAGCATAATGTAACGGAAGCGGTTTACCGGCGTAACCCTGCGCCCCTCGACATATACGGCGTCGTTTGTTTCGTCCACCGTCGCGCCGAGCTCTTTTACCACCTTGCCGTTTACGCTTACTAGCCCGTCGGTTATAAGCTTATCCGCCGCCCTACGCGAGCATACCCCGCAGTCGGCTATATATTTATTAAGTCTTACCATGTGCCTTCCTCAAAAAAAACGATTTATGCCGCCCGATAGGAAATCCGGTGTTTTATACCGAAAAAATCCCTCAGTTTGTCTCTCAGATTTTTCTTTTCTATATTAACCATAGTATAGACTTTCTCGCAAAAAATCAAGCGATTATCGAAGGTTACTTCCATTTTGCCGAGGCTTACCGATTTGTCGTGCGGGGCGTCTATGGACCGGGGAATGCTGACGGAAATCGAAACCTTTTCGCTGCCGTCTTTCTTTAGCGGATAGTACATATCCCTCTCGACATATACGGGCGCCGAATAGATATACTTGCCGTTTAACTTGCCGTTGTTTACCTTAACCTCGCCTACGGGCGAAGTGCTGTCGGCAACCTTTTGCATGCAGTAATTCGCGTGGGCGTAGTCCATAAGCCTCATGCACTCTTCCCACATATCACCTCTGTTAAGGACTACCGCCACCACCTGCATGTTTTCCCTCAGGCTGGAGGCGATAAGGCACCTGCCAGCGTCTTTTGTGAAGCCCGTCTTTATGCCGTTACCCCCGCTATACATCGAAAGTATTTTGTTTTTGTTATATAAATCCCTTATCGATTCCTCACTGTCACCGCTTATCCTTACCCGCTTTGTAGAGCAAATTTCTTTGAATACGGGGTTTCTTATTGCAACCGAGGAAATAACCGCCAAGTCGTAAGCCGAGGTGTAATGGTTGGGGTCGTGCAGCCCGTGGGGATTAGTAAAATTAGTGTTCTTAAGCCCTAATTGCCTTGCTTTATCGTTCATCATCTTTACGAAGCCCTCGACGCTCCCGCCCGCATGTATGGCAAGGGCTACGGCTGCATCGTTACCCGAGCGAAGCATAAGCCCGTAAAGGAGTTCCTTTACGGTTAATTTCTCGCCTTGCCTGAGATATATGGAGCTTCCTTCTATTCCTACCGCGGCTTTGGGGATTGTGACAACGCTGCTAAGGTTGCATTTTTCGATAATGACCAGCGCAGTCATTGCTTTTGTTGTGCTTGCCATCGGAAGGCGGGCGTGTATGTTTTCTCCCGCGAAAACCCTTAGCGATGTCGCTTCCATGACAATAGAAGAAGAGCCCCTCGCGGCATTAGCGGCCGGGGTTTTGCCCGACAGCCCTCCTGCTAAAAAGCTTCCCGAAAAGCCGGCGCATAGCGCAATAATTATAATAAGAGATATCGTTACTTTGAGATATTTTTTATGGTAGATTGTACTATGTCCAGCCATTTGTTGACATTGTCCCCTTGAGCCTTTATGAAATAGATATCCTTATCCTCGACAATCAAAAATCCTAAAGGCGTTATCGTTATGCCGCCGCCTATAAGCGCCATCGTGTCGGGCAAAGAGTTTTCTTTGCCCTGCGATAAGTCCTTTTTATCCGTCCCGCCCGTCACAAAGCCGAAGCACAGCTTGCTTACGGGAAGCACGGTAGCCGGTCCCGACACTATCGGTTTGCCTATTACGCTGTCGACATCTATTAATGTCTTTAGCCTGCCCATTATGTCGCCTAACATTTCATTGAGGCCGTTTATCATGCTGTTTTCTCCTGTTTTTTAGTATCATAAATATCGTGTAAATTATCATGGAAATGCTTGTCACCGTTACTATGTTTATTTCTAACTCCAGCCGCGCCTCGTTGTAATCGGGGCAGATATAGATATCCTTGCCGCTTACGCTTTCGCTAAAAAGGTTATTTATAAAGCGAAAAAAAAGAGTGCCCGCAGCCGCCCCTATCGCCGTGGACGCGGCGTTATCGCCCCCGAAAACGCCCCTGACCGATAACTTTCGGAATGAAAACAACTTTTTAAGCGCGGCAGGGTCAATCTTAATCGATTTTGCCATTTCGAGGAATTTTTCTTTTATAAGCTGGATTTTCTTTTTACCCGTATCGAGGACAAGCCCCTTGTCTACGGTTATTTTAAAGGAAAACGGCGGCAGCCCGTAAAGCGAGATGTTTGCAAGCACATAACCCTTATTTATGGATAAAAAGCTGCGCCCGGTGAACCTGAGCGGCAGATAGACGATTATAAAGACGGCATACAAGGCTATCGCTGTGTAAAGCATAGAAATAGTATATTAAAAGAAAGAAAAACTAAATAAAAGCCGCAAAGACGAAAAAGAGCGAAGCGCGCTTCGCTCTAATTGTATGAAAGCTGTTTTTTTAGCTGTTTGAGGACTTTGGACTCGATACGCGAAATTTGCACCTGGCTTACGCCAATTTCCTTGGCGATTTCGCTTTGTGTCATATCGCGGAAATACCTTAGAAGTATTATCTTTTTTTCCTTCGGCGGGAGGGATGCTATCAAGTCCCGAAGAAGCATTTTATCTATGGTTTCCTCTGGCGTGCCCTTCGCGACTATTTTGTCGGCTAAGGACAAGCCGTCCTCCTCGCTCTCGGCAAAAATCGAAACGGGATATCTTGCGCTGTCCATAAGAAATATGACATCGGCGGGGGCGATTTTGAACTCGTTGCAAATGTCGTCTATGGTGGGCTCTCTCTCGTTGCGGTGGCGGAACTCCTCTATAAATTGGTTGAGCTTCTGGGTTTCGGCCTTAATAGAGCGGCTAACCTTGATAGCCCCGTCGTCGCGTATAAACCTCTTTATTTCGCCCGCTATCATGGGCACGGCGTATGTAGAGAACTTGACGCCGAAGTCCTGGTTAAAGTTGTTAATCGCCTTAATAAGCCCCAGCGTGCCCAGCTGTATGAGGTCGTCGTATTCTATTTGTTTGTTTTTGTACCGGCGCACTATGCTTTTGATAAGCGGGAGGTTGTTTTCTATAAGCAATACCTTGGCTTCCTCGCTTCCTGCCTGTGCCTCCTTTATCTTTTGAAGAGTTACATCACTCTCCAGCATTAAAGCACCTCAGCTTATAACCTTGGACATTATTACGGTTGTGCCCTCTCCCACGACAGATTTGACCTGCAGCGTATCCATAAAGCTTCCCATTATCGTAAAGCCCAACCCGCTGCGCTCCTCCGACGGCTTTGTGGTGTAAAAGTCCTTCATTGCCTCGACAATGTCGGGTATGCCCACTCCCTTATCCTCTACCGTCACCCATAGAGTATTGCCCTCTATGCTTGCCGTTATACTGATGTCCTTATCGGGGTCGTTGTTGTATCCGTGCACGATGGCGTTGGTGATGGCCTCCGAAACCGAGGTTTTTATATCCGAGATCTCCTCCATAGAGGGGTTGAGCCTCGTCGCGTAGGCGGCTATGACGCTTCTCGCAAAGCTCTCGTTCTCGGGCAAAGCCTTGATAATCAAACAAATCCTGTCCATAAACGCTTACCTCTTATATTTTTGGCATGATCGAGTAAATTCCGCTTACCTTAAGAACCTTATCGACGGGCGGGGCGGGCTTAAGAATAGCTATGGGCTTAGATATGCTTTTCGCTGTCTTGTACCTGCCCAGCAGCAAACCTATACCCGTGCTGTCCATAAACTGAAGCTCCGAAAAATCAAAGACAATCATATCGTAACCGCCGAGGCGTATAATGTCGTCCAGCCTGCCCTTAAGCGGGGCGGCGGACGAGTGGTCCAATTCGCCTTTTATTTTGATTTTCAGCACTCCTTTGGAAATCTCGTAACTGAACATAGCAAACTCCCGCGCGAAAACTTTAGCTGTAAATTCCTCTCCATTGATTGTAAGTAAGAATCCGCCCCCTAAATTTCGATATATTGTTGGATTATATACAAATTTGTCAGAATTTACTTTACCGCCCCGAACAGTCGATTTTTTATTTTTGCAAAATATAAAAGAAATCTAGATATTTTTCACAAAAACTACACAAATAAGTTATAATATAATTACTGAAATTGCTATTAAGGATGATTGTATGAGAAAGTTCAAAATTATTGCCGCGGTAATTTGTATATTTGTGATAACGGGGGTTATCCTTGCGGGCTGTACCTTCCCATCGGGTATAACCGACGGGCTGCTTGGCAGAATAACAGACGAAACCGACCCGCCCGCCAACGGCGACGGAACCAACATAACGGGCGAGAATCTGGGCGGAAGCCTCAAGGGCGCGACAGTAGACC
>DGDU01000001.1:0-2228 GCA_002385605.1 Christensenella sp. UBA3944 | reverse complement strand
AACGGCAAGAGCTCGGGCAGCGGCGTATTGTTCGCGGTTGCAAGCGGCGAAGGATACAGCTACCTTATAACCTGCCTGCATGTTGTTGAGGGGCACAAAAAAATCCGCGTAACACTCGCAAACGAAAGCACCTATGAAGCCGATTTCGTGGGCGGCGTGCCCGACAGCGACATAGCCGTGCTTCGCATCAGGGTAACAAACGGCATAACCGTCGCGAGATTCCGCAACACTACCGCCAATCCCATAAGGAAAGGCGAATCTGTTGTTGCGATAGGCAATCCTTTGGGCACGCTAAGCGGCACCGTGACCGAGGGTATAATTTCGGCAATAGACCGCGAGATGAACATAGACGGCTCGGTTATGACCCTTCTTCAGACCAGCGCGGCCATAAACAGCGGCAACTCGGGCGGCGGGCTGTTCGACAACCAGGGGCTTCTGATCGGTATGGTTAACGCCAAATCGGTGGGCACCTCGGTAGAGGGCCTGGGCTACGCCATACCCATAGACACGGTTATAGACATAACCCAAAAGCTGCTTGACACCAGAGGGAACAACGATTACAACGGCCTTGGGTATATACCCGGCAAGAAGATGCTTGGCATAACAACTATTTCGGGCGAATACAACACGGGCTCGGGCACCGTTTACGCGTCCAAAATCACCGTGATATCCCCTTACGGCAGCGCCGCTTCGGCAGGGCTGGCGGTAGACGATCTTATTATTAAAGTCGACGATGTAGCCCTCTCGCAGGAGCGCACCTTAGGCAGCGTGCTTGCCCAGAAAAATATAGGCGGCACTATGAAGCTTACTATCCTGCGCCAGTCGGGCTTCAGGTACAACGAAATAACGAGAACGGTCACGCTTAAGCAGTATGTCTACGGCTACAATCAATAAAGGCTGAATTGTATGCTTAAAATCCGTCATACTATTTCTAAGGAGTGATTTATGCCCGAAATAGTATACGGATATTCGCTTAAGAACGACAAGACCTACGAAAAACTTGTAGACGACAGCCACCTTGTTATAAACCATATAGTAATGCCAAGGGGCGAGGGCCTGCCAGACCACCTTACAAACTCCAATGTGTATATACTGATGACAAAGGGCGAGCTGACCATACACTTTGAAAACAAAGAAAGCCGCACCTACACCATGGGCCAGATAATAAATATCCCCTACCTCGCGCAGCTGAGGATGGAAAACAACTGTGACACGCCCGCCGAGTTCTTCGTAATAAAAGTGCCCAACCCGAAATACATTCAGGAAAAAACCTAAAAAATTACCGCCGGAAAGGCGGTTTTTTTATTGCCCGGAAATGATAAAAGCCGCTGCTATTAAGCCATCCCGATTGCCTCACATTGCATAGATACGGGGTCATATAATGCTAATGTGAATATAAAAGGAGATTAAGGCAAATGTATAACCAGTATATCAAAGACCCGAGAAGTACATATCAATGCCCGACGGTAAAAGATTTCGGGCCTAACCCCTTTGTAGTGAACATCAATAAAGCTACGATATGCAACAATACCTTCAGGACGGCGCTGTGGACGGGCAACCACCTTCAGGTTACGCTTATGTCCATACCCGCAGGCGAAAGCATCGGGCTGGAGATGCACCCCGATGTAGACCAATTCCTGCGCATAGAGGAAGGCGAAGGGCTTGTCCAGATGGGCGACAGAAGGGATAACCTTTATTACAGGCAGCTTGTCTATGACGATTTTGCCGTAATGGTACCCGCCGGCGCCTGGCATAACATCACTAACACGGGTAATAAGGCGCTTAAGATTTATTCTATTTACGCACCGCCCGAACACCCCTGGGGGACGATACATCAAACTAAAGCAATAGCAGAGGCGGCGGAGCATTAGTATCTAATTAAATATCGCCCTGCGGGCAAATAAAAAAAGCTCTAACCGTAGTTAGAGCTTTTTTGGTGGACGGGGATGGATTCGAACCATCGAAGTCACTGACAACAGATTTACAGTCTGCTCCCTTTGGCCACTCGGGAACCCGTCCATGTGGAGCTGGCTAACGGAATCGAACCATCAACCTGCTGATTACAAATCAGCTGCTCTGCCAGTTGAGCTAAGCCAGCGATATAAATTAAGCGGCGATTTACAGGTGGTGCCTTGGGGCGGAATCGAACCACCGACACGGAGATTTTCAGTCTCCTGCTCTACCAACTGAGCTACCAAGGCAACTGGCGATCCGGAAGGGGCTCGAAC